>CAYSKY010000066.1:0-10878 GCA_964431425.1 uncultured Burkholderiales bacterium | reverse complement strand
GCCATGGAAATCGCGATTGAGGGAATGCCCAGCAAATAGCCTTCGGTAGCGGCGGCCACCGTGCCGGAGTAGATGGTGTCGTCGCCCATGTTGGAGCCGGAATTGATGCCCGAAACCACCATGTCCGGCACAAAGCCCAACAGGCCCGTGACCGCCATGTGCACGCAATCGGTGGGTGTACCGGTAATGAAATAGAAACCGTTGGGTGCCTGCCGCAGGTTCAACGGCCGGTCCAGCGTGAGGGAGTTGGAGGCACCGCTCTTGTCGCGTTCCGGGGCGACCACGGTGATCTCGGCAAGAGGTGTTAGTGCAGCGTACAGTGCGGCCAGCCCGGGGGCGAAATAGCCGTCGTCGTTCGATAAAAGGATGCGCATGATTTTCGATTTATTCCAATCGAAAATTATCTCACACCTGCCCTCCCCGCCTGCGGCTCAATCCGCGCCCAAAAGCCAAACACAAGCACTGGCGCGGCTTGCAGGCCATTTTCGTGCCAGGAGCCGCGCCAATGCTGGTGTTTCGCATTCGGGCGCCGGCCGGCCGCCGCCGCAGCTTAAGGCAGCCTGGTCCCTGCGCGCGCTTTCACGGCAGTAACATCCGCCGCGCTGATCACGCCCGAGAGATTCAAGTCCAGTTTGTAGTTGGCGCTGGTCACCACCGCTGTGGAACGCGACTTGATACCGCTGATGTCCGCCGCCGTCACGCTCCGTGAATTGTTCACGTCGCCCACCAGAAAGCCCATGGCGATGCTGGCGGTGAATGCCGAGCCGTTCGGGTTGTTCAGCGCGATGCGCGCGCGGCGGTTGTCGGGGATCCCGGTGAGCGTGACGATGACGTCGTTGCCGGATGCGGCAGCCGTGGCCGTCCCCATTGGCGCACCGCCAGCGTCGGTCACCGCCACCGTGCCGCCGTTGGCGATTGCCTGGTCGAAGCGGAAATGGATGGTGTGCCCTGCACCGATCACCCGTGGCTCCACCGTCACCAGCCCGCCGATGGCCTCGGCGATGTTGATCGGAAGATCATGGGTGCCGGCGGCCGTATGCACCTTGCGCGAGAACACGGAGATCAGGTTCAGCACCGACGGCACGGACAGGTTGAGCTGGCTGCGATAGCCGCCACGCAGCAGATAGCCGAGGCTCCCCTGCGATTCCGTGGCCACGGCATCACCCAGCGAGGCTGCCAGCCGGTAGCCGGCCGAGCTCATGTCGCCCACCCCGTTGTTGAGGGTGTCGGCGGTGATGGCGTAATTGGTACTGGACCGGCCCTCTGCACGGGCGCAGGAGGGGGCGAACAGGAAAGCAGCCAGAAGCAAGGCGATTCCGATGCGTTGACTCAACGGCATGTTGTGCTCCGACGAAACGTTGCGCATGTCCGGCGCCGTGACACACCGGTCTCTGCCCTGCGGAAGCATGCTACGGGGTCCCCGACTGCAGGTTTCGCAGGATGGCGCCGCCTTCGCCGCCGACCAGAACCGTATTGCCATCGACCCAGGTTGTCGCGGACAGCACATAGCCGACAGGCAAGTCCTGCCGCACCCAGGTGAGTCCCTGGTCGGTGCTGCGCAGCACGCCTTCATAGCCGGCCGCAATGCCGGTACCGGATGCATTGAACGCAACGGCCAACTGGCTCCCCAGCACACTGGTGTACACCCGCGACCAGGTCTGCCCACCGTCAGTGCTGCGCTGCAGTTCACTGTCGGTGGCGACCACGACGGTGTTGTCGTCAATGCGGGCAAAGCTGCGGATGAATGCGCTGCCGGACAAGAGCTGGATCGTCACCTGCGTCCAGGTCGCACCGGCATCGGTGCTGCGCAGCACAGCGTTGCCGGGATATCCACCTGCAAGGCAGAGTGTTGCCGTCAGGCAGCGCACCGACTTCAGAGCCGCGGTGGTGCCGCTGCTCACCGGGGCAAAGGTGAGACCGCCGTTGGTGCTGCGCAGGATCAGGCCGGCGTTGCCCACCGCGAGCCCCACCCCTGCCGAGGCCATCGTGCTGTTGGTGAATCCGGCACCGGGCTGGTTGTGCACTACCGCCCAGGTCTGTCCGGCGTCAGCCGATCGGGCGATCTGGCCGGCGCTGACGGCAATCGCCACTTGTTCGCTGCCAAACGACGGCGCACGAAAGTTGACGCCGGCATCATCCCAGGTGGCACCGGCGGTGATGCTGCGCAGCATGCGTCCGTTGAGTGCGCCGGCAAGAACCACGCTCCCCGAGGGCGACGCGGCAAGGCCTTCGATGTTGTCATCAGTACTACCGCCTCCGATAACGGACCAGGACACGCCACCGTCCTGCGTACGCAACACCCTGCCGCCAATGGCCCCAACGGCCAAGCCTGTGTTTACATCCGCAAACCGCATCCGGTAGACGTTGAAGCCCGCGAACACGTAGCCCACAGTCCAGGTCAGGCCGCCGTCCAAACTGCGCATGTTCTGCGATGTGTTGCCCAGCACCGCCACCGTGTCGTCATCGATAAACGCGAGGGCCGACGCGTTGTCATCCATCGTCGTGGCAACTGATACCCAGGTGGCGCCATAGTCGCTGCTGCGGGCAATTTCCCTTGCCGGGCCGATGGCAATGCCAACGCCAATCGAGTTGAATGCCATGTCAGTGTAATCGGCGGTGATGCTGCCCAGGCTCACGTTGGTCCATGTGAGCCCGGCATCGGCTGAGCGCAGGATCGTGCCGCCCAGTCCGTGGACCAGCACCGTCGTCGCGTCCGCCCAGACCACGCCACCTGCGCCACTGGGTGAAACCACACCCGTCAGGTCCGGCGCGCCCGCCACCGCCGCCCAGGTGAGGCCGCCATCCTCGGTCCGCCAGATGCCACCATAACCGACGGCCACTCCCAGCAAATTGTTGGCGAATGCCAGCCGCGATACGGCCACCAGGCCCGGCATGCCGGCATCGAGACGGCGAGTCCAGGTAGCGCCATTGTCTCCGCTGGTGAACACACCGGAATTCTGGCTGGCGAAGTCACGAAACGAACCGACAGCCACCAGCAGACCCGGTGACGGGCTGGCGAGGTCCGACCAATTGCCTCGCAGCACATCAAAGGCAGCCTGCCAGCTGGCGCCGTTGTCGGGCGTGCGCAACGTGATGCCGGCACCACCCACAGCCGTGAACTCGCCACCGCGATAGACCAGGCCCGTCAATCCGCTGGCCTGCGGCAACGGCTTTGCATAGCACCAGCCGCTGGTGCCTGCGAAGCACAGCCCCGCCGTGGTGCCGCTGGCCTGATTCACGCTCAACAGTGCGCCATTGCTGGTAGCGCTGGGCGATACGCTGTTGCTCGCGGTCACCGAGACTGACAAGCCGCCGCAGCCTGCCGAAAGATTGGACAGCGTGATGCTCTGGTTGCCGTTGCTGTGCGTAACGCTGCCGCTGCAGGCGCCAAACGCAAAGCCGCCGTTGCCGGCCGGGAGGAAATCGCCACCCAGCCGCCAGACGTAGGTGATGGTCGATGTGCCCGTAGCGGTCACGCTGAACGTCGCGCTGCCGCCGACATTGGTGGACTGCGCAGCCGGGTGCTGGGTGATCATCGGCGCCTGGGGCGCGGCGGTCACGGTCAGCGTACCGAAGCTGCTGGTCACGCCGCCGGGGGTGATGGCGTTGGTGGCAACCGCACGGTAACGCAAGCCGCTACTGCCCAACGACAACGGGCCCACCGTGCAGGTCGCCGCCACATTGCCGCTACCTGCGATTGGCGAGGTGACTGCACAGGTGGGCGCCCCCACCACGTCGGTAAATGTGGTGGAACCTGCCGGCGCCACCTGCCAGCGTATCTGCGGCAACGGCGTCCCGCCGGCCACCACGCTGAAGCTGGCTGTCTGCCCGAACGCTACCGACAGGTCACCCGGCACCAATGAAAAAGTTGGCGGCAATCCGACGGCGGCCACCAGCAGCACAGCCGTATTGGAATCCACACAGTTGGAGCCGCCAGAGCAAACCCGCACGCGGAACTGGGCGTTGTTGTCCAGCACCGTTGTTGTGGGCAGCGACAGCGTTGCCGCAGTGGCACCACCGATATCGGTAAAGGCGGCATTGGCATCCGGCCGGCGGGACCATTGGTAGCTGAGCGATGCGCCGGAGGCCACGACCGTAAAACTCGCGGCCTGCCCGGCCACCACGCCGGTGTTGGCCGGGTGCTGGCTGATGACCGGCAATATTCCGTTGTAGCGCACCAGGATCGGAATATCCGTCTCAAAGGTAAACCCTACCGGCACGCTGCCGGTGCCAAGGCGGGTTGCCGTGGTGCTGTACTGCGCCGTCGCCACCACCCGCAGCAAGCGACCATTGGGCCCGTTGGCACCGGCCACCTGCGCCGGATCGATGCTGACGGTGAAGCGCTGCGAAAAGTTGCCGCCCGTGACACTGCGCGTCTGCGGGTTGAAGCCGCCGCGGCTGCCGATCACGCTGACATCATCGATTCGCGCACTGTTGGGACGCGTCCAGTCAACAATGAAATCGCGGGTCTGTGGCGTGTCGGTGACATACCAGAGCGGCAACTGCACGCCATTGGGCCCGCGTATCACCGATACCGGGGTTTCGTTGTCAAGCATCGTCAGCCGCAATTCGTGATTGGCTGGGCAGTCGATACCACCAATAGTCCACGCATCGGTCGGCACCGATGAACAGGTGCCGATCACGAAGTACGACAGGCCGCTGATGTCGGCAGCCATTTTCTGCGGATCGGTACTGACGTTGGGCACGACCTGCCAGTTGCCGCCCAGTTCGGCTTTCAGCAGCACAGGCGTCGCGCCTGGCGGGATCTGCGCCGCGGACAGCGGAATGGAAAGCAGCGCGGCGGACTCAAACGCCTGACCGTGCGGCATGACAGCGTACACCGGAGAGACCGCATTGATGCCCGCCAGTTCCGGCGCACCCGTGCTGTCGCGCGCGACGCGAAAGGTGACCGGCGCCGCCACCGCATTGCCGGGAATCACTACCTGCACGCCATCGGGACCAGGGACCACGCCGCCCGTGGGGCCGACTGTGGTGGCGTCGGGCGCCGGCGGCGACTCCAGCGCCGCGCCAGCACGCGCTTTGACGGACACGATATCTGTGGCGGTAATCACGCCGGAGCTGTTGATGTCGAAAGTGTAGTTGCCCGCCCCCACTCGCTGCCCTGCTCGAGTTTTCAGCGCAATGACGTCGGCGTTGTTGACTGCGCCGTTGGCGTTCACGTCGCCCGCCAGAAACCCCACCGTGGCCGTCACGTCTACGCCGGCATTGTTGACGTTGGTCAGCGCGATGGTCGCGCGCTTGCGATCCGCAAGTGATGGCAACGTCACAGTCACTTCATTGCCGGCAGCGACAGCAGACCCGCCGTTCACCGGCACCAGTGTTCCATCGATGATCGACAGCGCACCTGGTGCGGACACCGGCCCGTCAAATTGGAACACGATGCTGTGTCCCGCCCCGGTCGCGCGCGGTTCGATCGTGACCACGCCCGTCAGCGTCTGGCGCGTATCAATCACCACATCTTGTACGCCACCGACAGGGTGGGTTTTGCGAGACACCACGCCGGTGAGTGTCAGCGCGTCGGCGGCGAACGTGCCGGCCGCGAGCAGGAGGGCCATCGCGGTGGCAACGCGCTGGCGCCAGCTTGCTTTGGCATGTGCTGTTCTCATTTCAGCCCCAATGCCTGCTTGATGCGCTGGAGTTCCCCTTCCAGCGTTGAGATTCGCGCCGCCTGCGATTCGATGGTCGCGTCTTTTTGTTTGACCATCTTGTGCAGGCCCTGAATGGCCGCCAGCGCCACGCCATCCGCATCCACCGTGGCAATCGTCTTGTCGTCATAGCCCACCCCAAACGCGGCCCTGAAATCCTGCGCGGTCGGGCCGATGTGGCGAACGGTCTGGTCTTCGTTGCGGTACTTCCACGACTGCACCGGCATCTTCGCCAGCGCGTCCAGCAGTTCGATGCTGTCGATGGCTTCGAAGGATTCCTTGGCGGCGCGGTCGCTGGTGGCGGAGAAGGCCTGTGCACGGGCGATGCCGGTGACGGCGGGCGGGCTGGGGAGGTTTCCGTTGGTGAGCGTCATCAGCGCGAAACCGGTGCCGCCGGGGGTCAACATCGTGTCCGAATGCGTGCCGCCGACGTACCACGCGTAGTGGCTGTTGCTGCGCTGATAGAGAGTGTCGGACTGGATGCCAATGCCATACGCCTCCCCGCCCCAGAGCCTGAGCATCTGGCGGGTGGTGCTGCCGAAGTCGAGTTCGCCGTTGGGGTTGATGGCGGTGGTACGCGTGGGGTTGCCCGTGCCGTCGATGGCGGTGACGAAGCGGAAGCCGCCGGTGGAGCGGGCGGCGAATTCGTTGGCAGCGACGGATCGGAATTGGAGCGGGTATTGCGCATCAGCCCATATGAAGGTGCCATCGCTGGCGGCACCATTGGCAAATATGGAAAACGCACCGCTGCCGCCGGCAAAGCTGTTTGCGCCTTGCGCAATATTGCCAAGCCCGCCCGGCACCATCGAATGACTACCGAGCGCTTCATTGCCGCCGCCGCCCGCCACTGTTCCGTAGGAACCTCTTACCCAATTCTTCCATCCGCCGCCAACTGTTCCATAGGAGGCTGAAACCTCATTGCGGCCTGGCGGACCAAACCCGACATCTTCGCCGCCACCAGCGATGGTCGCTCCAACCGCAGAATTGGCAAAATTCTGAGTGGCCCCCGCGATCACATTTGGTGTTCCCCCGGTTGGCTCGTATCGCACGGCGACTCGTCCTCCTACAGCGAGAGCTAGGTTCTGGAGGTCGATGGTGCCGATCACTGCTGTCGCCCCAAACGCATTCCCCCCCTGCTTGAAGTAGTTTCCAGTCAGCGTCGCAGAAGCCGGATCAATCGCAATCGTCCCGCTGCCGGTAATCGTCCCGCCGGTCAGCCCCGCACCCGCCGTGATACTGCTCACCGTCCCGCCCGAGTTCGTGTCGGTCGCGCAGGTCCACACCCCCGCGTTCCACTTGGGGACCTGGTTGTCCACGCAGGCAGTGGTGGGCATCAGTTGCGTGTTTGCCAGGCCGATGGTGCCGCTGGCGGTGATTGTTCCACCCGTGAGCCCGGCCCCGGCGGTGACGCTGGTTACCGTTCCAATTGAACTGGCAACCGCGTCTGGCGCACACGCCCACTCGCTTCCATTCCATTTGGGAATCTGGTTCAACCCACAAACGGCCAGCGGCAATTGGTGTTGCGGCAGGAGCGTGGAATAGGTACCCACGCAGGCCCATGAGAAGCCATGCCATTGCAAAATAGCCGTTCCAAAGCAAGCTGATGCCGGCCTTGGCGCCGGGGGCCCGCTGCACTCCCACGCGGTGCCGTTCCAGGCGGCAATGCCACCAGTTGTACATGCCAACGTTGGCAACAGGTTGGTAGCGGCGAGTTCAATGGTTCCCGTCCCGGTAATCGTCCCACCGGTGAGTCCTGCTCCGGCGGTGATGCTCGTCACCGTCCCCCCGCCCGCCCCAGCGTTGTCCGCCGCGCAGGCCCACGCCGCGCCATCCCACTTGGCAATCTGCCCGGATGCGCAGGCGGTGGTCGGCAGCAATTGCGTATTGGCCAGCCCGATGCTGCCGACCGTGGTAATTGGGCCGCCCGTCAACCCGGCACCGGTGGCGATGTTGGTAATACCGGTTACCGGCGCCGACCCCACTCCCAGTTGACCTGCCGAATTGATTACGACCGGCAGCGTGCTGTTAGGCGGGGTGACGTTACTGATGCCGGCAATGAACGTTTTGGCGTGGGTACCGACGGTGCCGATGCGGATCGTTGCGTTGTCGGTCGCGCTGCCGGCGTTGCCGATGCTGATGTTTTCATTCAGGACGATGTTCGCGCCTGCGGCACGGCCCACGGCGATGTTGTCGTTGCCGCTGATGTTGGCGGCCATCGCGCTGTCGCCCACGGCGGTATTGCTGATGCCGCTTTGCAACTGATTGAGCGAGGCCTGTCCCAGCGCGGTGTTTTGGGCGCCACTTGTATTGAATTGCAGTGCGGCCCCGCCGGTGGCCGTGTTTGACGATCCGCTGGTGTTGTTGGACAACGCATAGGTGCCGACGGCGGTATTGGAACTGCCCGTAGTCAGGCTGCCCAGGGCCTGACGTCCTACCCCGACATTGTGGGCACCAGACGTGGTGAAGTTGCCCGCGTCAATGCCGAGGAATGTCTGGCTGCTGCCGAAGTTGTGCAGGAACGGCGCTGTCCCCTTGAGGACCAATCCGGCCGAGGCAGTGGAATCGACCATGGTCAGGTTGCCGGAGATGTTGTTCGGTCCTGGTGGCCCCTGCAGTCCTTGCAGGCCTTGCGGCCCCGCGACGCCTTGCGGGCCCTGTGCTCCAGTGGCGCCGGTCGCGCCGGTTGCCCCTGTCGCACCCGCCGGTCCGGTGAGGCCGGCCGGCCCTTGCGGACCCGCAGGACCGGCGGGTCCCTGGGGGCCGGTGGGGCCAGCCGGCCCGGTCGGAAGTGTGGCGACAGTGCCGAGTTGTCCCGACGCATCGATCACCACCGGCAGCGCGGCGCCTGCGGGGGTCACGCCGCTGATGCCGGCGATGAAGGCGCGGCTGTGCGGCGTATCGCCAATGCGGATGGTGCCCGCTTCTGCGGCGACGCCGGGGCTGCCGATTGCGATGTTGTTGTTGCCGCTTACCAGATTGAAGCCGGCACCCTGCCCGAGCGCGATGTTGTTGCTGCCGCCTGTGATGGCGATGAGCGCCGCCCCACCGACAGCGACATTGGACCCGCCGGTGGTGTTGCCCTTGAGCGCGCTGTCGCCGAGGGCGGTGTTGTTGTTGCCGCTGGTGTTGCTGCGCAGGGCATCCACGCCAACGGCCGTGTTGGTAAAGCCGCTGGTGTTACCGGTCAGTGCATTGGCGCCCAGGCCTGTATTGCCGTTGCCGCTCATGCTGAGGTTGCCGGCGGCCACGCCAACGTAGGTACTGTTGAAGCCGGTGTTGTGAATGAACACCACCCCGCCCTTGAGGATATTGCCCGCGCTGGCAGATGAGGTGACGAGCGTGATGTTGCCTGTGACGTCGTTGGGTCCGGCTGGGCCTTGGGGTCCGGTGGGTCCGGTGGGGCCAGCTGGGCCTGTCGCACCGGTCGCACCAGCGGCACCGGCAGCACCAGCGGCACCTGTTGCACCTGCTGGGCCTGTGGCGCCAGGGATACCTTGCAGACCCTGCAGTCCCTGCGGCCCTGCCGGCCCCTGTGGTCCTGCCGGCCCGGCAGGTCCCTGCGTTCCGGCCGCCGCGCCGCAATTCCAGGTGCTGCCGCTGAACACCAGCACCTGCCCGTTGCTGCAACCGCTGGCCGCGAGCTTGGCGGACGTCACACTGGCATCGGCCAACTGTGCCCCCGACACCGTGGCGCCGGTGGCGAGGCTGTCGCTGCTCACCGCCTTCAAAGCAGAGGGCGAAGCGGTCAGCGGCTGGCGCGGCGTCATTTCCGGGTCTGCCCCCACCTGAACGCCGAGAAAGTACGGGCTGCTGAAATCCAGACCGAACGGTGCGGCGTTGCCTAGCACCACGCTGAAGTTCCCGTTGCTCACCGTCACACTCCGGGATTCCGACCAGACCGCCGCTCCGCCAGTGGCGCTGGTGTAGAGCCGGAAAGTGATCGACACCCCGGTGTTGACGGCCGCGCCGCTGTTGCTGGTGAGGTAACCCTGGTAGTTAAGGGTCTGCGGCGGCGCCGCCGGGGTGGCGGGTGACAGCAGCAGGAACGGAAGGGCAAGCAGGGAAGCAAGTATTGCGCGCATGGGGTGTCCTTGTCGGAATGTCGACTCGGAGCAAACTACGCGGTCGGTGGGCAAAGTCTGCCAACTCGGGATTCGTCCCCTGCGAAAAATGCCAAAACACTAGCACTGGCGCGGCGTTCCGGGCATTTCTGGCCTGGAAGGCGCGCCAGTGCTTGAGTTTCAAAGTTTTGTCCAGCTACCGGCAGCCAGCCGCGGAACGCACGCGCCGGTCAGCGCGGCTGCTTCATCGCCAGTTCCTTCAGCAGCGCAATGTCGCGCTCCAGTGATTCGATGCGCGCGGACTGCGATTCAATGGTGCGTTGCTGTTTCTGCCACTCGTTGAGCAGCATCGGCGGCAGGTGCTGGTAGTAGACGGTTTCAATGCGGCCGTCGGGTTGGCGCGCCACCAGTTCGGGGGCGATGGCCGCCACTTCCTCGGCGATCAGGCCGTACTGCTGTGGCCCGCCTTCGTGACCCTTGTAGCGGAAGGTCACCGGGCGCAGTTTCGCAAGCACGGCGCTGGCGTCATGCATGTCGGCGATATCGTCCTTGACAGATGCCGAGGAACTGGCCGTGCCCAGCTGCCCGTTGCTGTCGATGAGTACCGGAATGCCGGTGGCGCTGCCGGTGGTAATACCGCGGATGCCGGCAATGAACGTGCGCGTCTGGCTGCTGCCGAGGCGGATGGTCGCCGAGTCGGCCGCGACACCGCTGTTGCCGATGGCGATGTTGTTGCTGCCGGTGGTGAGGTTGAACCCGGCGTCGCGACCGACGGCGATATTGCCGCTGCCGGTGCTGGTGTTGTAAAGCGCATCGCGGCCCAGGGCGGTATTGTTGATGGCGATGGTGGTGCCATAGGCGGCATTGCGACCGAACGCGGTATTGCTGCTGCCGGTGCTGTTATAGAGCGCGTCGCGGCCCATGGCGGTGTTGTCGTCGCCGACGGTGTTGCTGTAGGCCGCATTGCGGCCCACGGCGGTGTTGCTGCTGCCGGTAGTGGAACTGAACAGCGCAAAGTAGCCGTTGGCGGTGTTGTCGATGCCGGTGCTGTTGAAGTGCAGCGCCTGCATGCCGGTCGCGGTATTGGCGGTGCCGATGGTGTTGCCGGACAGGGCCAGGATCGGCTTGCGCAACAGGAACATGTTCACCCT
>CAYSKY010000065.1:1317-11022 GCA_964431425.1 uncultured Burkholderiales bacterium | reverse complement strand
GAAGCAGGTTGCGTTTGCCCCCGTCACCTTTGTGACCGGCACCAAGCTGCTGGTGAAGAAGTCCGCCAAGATCAAGTCCTACAAGGACCTGAAGAACAAGACCGTGGTCGTCACGCAAGGCACCACCAATGAGCGCGTGATCAAGGCCCTGTCGGACAAGGACAACCTGAACATCAAGTTCCTGAACGCCAAGGACCATGCGGAATCGTTCCTGACCGTGGAATCGGGCCGCGCCGCCGCGTTCTCGATGGACGACGTGCTGTTGTATGGTCTGGTCGCCAAGGCCAAGAAGCCGAAGGATTTCGAAGTGATCGGCGATTACCTCTCCTATGACCCGTACGGCATCATGTATCGCAAGAACGACGGCGACTTTGGCGTGGTGGTAAACCGTGCCCTGTCCAAGCTGATGGCTTCGGGCGAAATCGTCAAGATCTATGACAAGTGGTTCGTGGGCAAGCTGCCCTCGGGCGAAACCATCGGTATGCCGATGAGCCCGCTCCTGAAGGCTGGCTTCCAGCTTCAGGCCCTGCCGGAATAAGTCGCACCGGAATGAAGGGGAATCGGAGATCCGGTTCCCCTTTTTATTTCTGGCTGCCGCACTGCCGCAGCATCGCCGGCCTTTTTTGCCGGTAAAAAAATAAGAACAGGCAACATACCGTTCGGTTGAGATTTTGGGGACTGCGGGAATCCGCGGCTTGGGTCACGTTTGTTTGATCCATCCGCCCTTTCGGCGGACTCACGCATCAATCCTAGAGGAGAGCGGGCAATGATGGATTGGAAAGTCTTTCTGGAGCAGGCCCCATCGGGCGGCATGACCTACCTGGGCTGGCTCATGTCCGGGATGATGTGGACACTGATCGTCTCCAGTTGCGCCTGGGTCATCGCCTTCACGCTCGGCTCAGTCCTGGGCGTGCTGCGCACGGTGCCGCTCAAATGGCTGAGTACACCGGCCACCATATATGTGGAGATCTTTCGCAACATCCCGCTGCTGGTGCAAATGTTTCTCTGGTACTTCGTCATGCCCGAGATCCTGCCCGCCGAGATGGGAGACTGGCTCAAACAGACCTACCCGAACCTGATTCAACTGCCGTTCGCGCAGTTCAGCCTGTGGGAGTTCACGGCTGCCGTGCTGTGTCTTGGGCTCTACACCGCTTCGCGGGTTGCCGAGCAGGTGCGCGCGGGCATTGAGTCCCTGCCAAAAGGCCAGACCAATGCGGGGCTCGCCATGGGTTTCACGCTGCCGCAGGTCTACCGCTACGTCACCCTGCCGATGGCGTTCCGGCTGGTGATTCCGCCGATGACCTCGGAATTCCTGACCATATTCAAGAATTCCTCCACCGCGCTGACCATTGGCGTTCTGGAGCTGACCGCGCAAAGCCGGCAGATTTCCGAATACACGTTCAAGACCTTCGAGGCCTTCTCGGCAGCAACGCTGATTTACATCGTGATCACGCTCACAGTCATTTTCCTCATGCGCCTGCTGGAGCATAAGGTCGCCGTCCCGGGCTATGTCTCGCAGGGAGGCCACTGACATGGGTGACTTCGACTGGGGTGCCATCTGGAGCAACCGCGCAGTACTCATGGACGGCATGCTGCTATCGCTGGAACTGTTTGCGATAGCACTGGCCGGCGGTATTTTCTTCGGCACGCTGCTGGCCATGGCGCGGCTATCCAGCTTCAAAATTCTCTCCTACCCGGCCGCCGGCTTTGTGAATCTGATCCGTTCGATCCCGTTCATCATGGCCATCTTCTGGTTTTACTTCCTGACTCCCGAACTGGTTCGCTGGCTGACTGGGCAGCAGGGAGAGGCGGTCGGCCCGTTCACCTCCGCCATCGTCGCCTTCATCATGGTGGAAGCGGCGTATTACTCGGAAATCATCCGTGCCGGCATTCAATCGGTGCCGCGTGGACAGCCGTGGGCGGCCTATGCGCTGGGGATGAACTACTGGCAGTCGATGGGCAATGTGGTCCTGCCGCAGGCGTTCCGCAACATGGTGCCAATCATGCTCACCCAGGCGATCATCCTGTTCCAGGACACCTCGCTGGTTTATGTGGTGGGCCTCAAGGACTTCCTGGGGGCGGCCAGCAAGTCGGGCCAGATTTCAGGCCGCATTGTCGAGCTTTACGTATTTGTGGCATTCGTATTCCTGATCATCTGCTTTAGCGCGTCCAAGCTGGTCAAGTACCTGCAGAACCGGATGGACCCGGCGCAGAAGTCGATCAGCGCGGTCCTCAAAACTTGACCACCGCGCCGTTTCAGAGACATTTCCGCAAATCCCATTCATTCGCAGCAACAGGAACCCCATCATGGCGATGATCGAAATCAAAAACGTGAGCAAGTGGTACGGCGAAAAGCAGGTGCTGGTCGATTGCACCACCCAGGTCGAAAAAGGTGAAGTGGTGGTGGTGTGCGGGCCGTCGGGCTCCGGCAAGTCCACGCTCATCAAGACCGTCAACGGCCTGGAACCGTTTCAAAAAGGCGAGATCATCCTCAATGGCGTGTCCGTTGGGGCCAAGGGTGCCGACCTCGCCAAGCTGCGCTCCCACGTGGGCATGGTGTTCCAGAATTTCGAACTGTTTCCCCACATGAGCGTGACCAAGAACCTCGTCATCGCGCAGACCAAGGTGCTCGGCCGCGGCGAGGAAGAAGCACGCGCCAAGGGGCTAAAGTTGCTCGAACGCGTCGGCTTGATCGAACACAAGGACAAATACCCCGCACAGCTCTCCGGCGGCCAGCAGCAACGGGTGGCGATTGCCCGTGCGCTGTCGATGGACCCCATCGCCATGTTGTTCGACGAGCCCACCTCCGCACTGGACCCGGAGATGATCAACGAGGTGCTGGACGTCATGGTGGAACTGGCCAAGGAAGGCATGACAATGATGGTGGTCACCCATGAAATGGGTTTCGCGCGCAAAGTGGCCGACCGCGTGATCTTCATGGAAAAAGGCGGCACCATCCTGGAGGATTGCACCAAGGACGAGTTTTTTGGCTCGCCGCGGAAGCCTCGCACCCAGGACTTCCTGTCCAAGATTTTGAGTCATTAGCCGTATATCAACGGACTTCCTGCCGGCGTGCAGTATTACCGCGCTAGCTGCGGCGGACAGACCTAAGCAGGTCTCGCAACGGACGCTCAATGGCTCGTTGCGTCAGTTCGGCAAATCCTATTGCCGCCAGCACAAACAACACCGTCAACGCCGGCAAGAATTTCTCCGTCGACACAAATGATCCTGCAAGCACTAACAACGGGAAGTGCATACAGTAGATCGGATAGGAAATGCGTGCCGAATGCGAACAGAAAGCCAGCCAACGCGGCGTCTCGGGGACAACGGCACGCGCGCCAAATGCGACCAGCATCGGCACGGCAAAGATCGCGCATACAAACCAGTAAAACTTGTGTGACGCAAAGCGGGGAATGAGCAACATCGCCGCGACGGCCAACAACAGCCACCAAAGTGAAACTCGCGGCAGGAACGCCAGACGGTCCCGCCATTGGTAGATCAGCACTCCGGTGAAGAACGAATAGAACACCCGCGGGAAGCCCCCGAGGAAATTTTCCGTCCCCCATCCCTGCGCCTCCCCCATGCGCCGGGTCACTTCATAGAGGGCTACAGCGGATCCCACGGCAATTGATGCAGGCAGCCAGCGGGAATACCGGATGGCAAGTGCGTAGGAAAAATTGGCCAGCAGTCCGAAAAAGAGCGACCACGCAGGCCCGTTGAACGGGAAGATTACACCTGGCATTTCATCAACAAACAGGCGGAATGAGCCTTCGTTCAGATACGGAAGGTAGAACGCATTTAGCGCGGCGCCCAACCCGAGCGCCTGCCATGAGTAGTCGGTCATCCCCCTCAATTTCAGCAGGGCCATCACCACCAACCCCGCGATCAGCCCCGCCAGATACATCGGATACAACCTGATGAGACGCTTGTTCGCATATTCCCGAAACGGCATCCCGTCGAGCAGCCGTTGGTGATACGAATGTGCGATCACGAACCCACCCAGGCAAAAGAACAATTCCACACCGATGGCCGCTGACGCGAAGAATTCGTGATGTCCCGCGGAGTGCTGGGTGAAGTGATGAATGACGATCGCAACGGCGACGAAACCGCGCAGGCCATCCAGAGCAAGATATCTTGTTTGCTGCAATGGCGCCTCCTCCGACTGCGTCACATCAGTTACCGGGAACCTCACTCAAGTTGCCGGTCAGATTTCTGCCGGCGGCCTGGCGGCGGGACTGAAGGACTACCCTTTGGCCATTGGACATACAGGCGGTGGGCTTTCCCAATTGAGTCTACTCCAATGCACCGTTGGCACCTTCAATGCATACGTCGATGACGGCGGTGCCAGGCCGCGAGCCATGCGGATGCCCCACCCAATGGCGGGCGGGCTGATTGCTCTTTGCCCTCCTTGAAGGTGGCTATCAAGGCGCATCCAAAAGGAGTGAACTGAATGAACTAACTCCCGCTCGCAGTCGTATTCGGTATCGGAAGTGTCGTGGCCGGCGCGTGGTATCTGCTGCAGCCGTCAACGAGGCGCGGGACGTGGTGGTGGAACTGGCCAAGGACGGCAGGACCATGATGGTGGACACCCGTGGAATGGGTTTCGCACGCAAAGTCGCCGACCGCGTGATATTCATTGAAAAAGGCGGCACACTCATGATGGATTCCACCAAGGGCGAGGATTTGGGCTCGCTGCGAACGCCACGCACCGAGAATTTCCTTTCCAAGATTCTTATTCACTGGTTCGCGACACCTCGGTCCGCTGTCGCGGGCCCCCGAGTACTTGGGCCGCCGTTGCCTGGCCGGGTAAGTCGGGTTTTTCAACTTCCGTTTGAGGCAGAGCAAGTGGTCCCGCTTTCCTGCTGGTTGAGAGCCCGTGACGGGGATTACCATAGTTTTGACGTCATCCCGGTGGCGTCGAAGCATAACGCACCAGCATTGCGCTCCTTGCAGAGCGCCCATGGCGTGCCGCGTTTGGTGCCCATGAGGGACTGGCCAAAGCGGGTGCGGATCCACCGAGGGCTGCGACCATGTCCTTTCATCCACACAAGGTCTGCCGGTCGATACTGCTGGCCACGGCGACCGTGTTTTTCGCAACCGCCGCCCAGTCGGCCGCCAGTACCGTCGAAATCCGCATCGGCGGCACCGGCAATGCCATTGGCACCATGCAGCTTCTGGCCAACGCCTACGCCAGCACCAACCCGGCGGCAAAAGTCACGGTACTAAAAAGCATTGGCACCAGTGGCGCCATCAAGGCGGTTTCCCGTCACGCCATCGCCATCGGGCTGGCCTCGCGTACCGTCACGCCCGAGGAAGCGGCCGCCGGACTGGTGGCTATCGAATATGCACGCTGCCCGACGGTGTTTGCGGTTCAGGCGCGCAACCACGTCACCGGTCTGACTACCGAGCAGATCACTGCAATTCTTCGCGGTGACATGTCCGTCTGGCCGGACGGTACGCCGATACGCCCCGTCCTGCGCCAGCCGGACGATGACAACACGCGCCAGATCCGCCTGCTATCCCCCGGCATGGCCGCCGCGATCGATGTAGCCGACCGGCGTCCCGGGGCCATCGTGGCCGCGACGGACCAGGAAGCGGCCGACAAGCTTGAGAACATCCCCGGCAGTATCGGCGTCACCACGACCGCCTTGATCCGGTCGGAAAAACGGCGGCTGCGCGAACTGCCGCTCAACGGCGTGGAACCGGATATTGAAAGCGCCCGCTCCGGCCGCTACCCGCTGGTGAAGCGCTTCTATTTCATTATCCAGAAGGCACACGCGACCGAGGTTGCTGATTTCATCCGCTTTGCCGGCTCGGCTGCAGGCCAGCGCGTGCTGCTGGAGACCGGGCATTTAACGCCCTGACCAACGCCAACATGCTCGAACCGCTCGAACGCCTCGAACAGAAAGTTCATCGCTTCGCCCTGGCGGCAGCGACGCTGGTTGCTTTGCTCGTTCCGATCGGATTCGGCATAGTCACTTACCTGGACACTGCCGACTCCGTGAACTTCAAGGCGCGCGTCAAAGCAGCGGCGCTGACAGACCTGATCGCAAGCAACCCGGATACGTGGATGTTTGCCGAAAATCGCCTGCAAGGACTGCTCTCAAGGGAGCCGGTGCCGCTGGAGCAGGAACTTGTCCAGGTCCTTGATGCCGGCGGGACCGTCGTCACCGAGGTTGGCAAGCCGCCTGCCTTTCCCGTTCTGACGCGAGCATACCCACTCTATGACAGTGGCCGCGAAGTGGGCCGCGTGATTGTCGGCATCTCCATGCGATCCACACTGCTGCTGGCGCTGCCGGTACTGGCGCTTGGCATTCTTGCCAGTGTCGCGGTGTACACAGCCACCAATTTGCTGCCCTTGCGCGCACTGCGTGAAGCGACCGCAGCGGTGAGCGCCAGCGAGCGCCGTTTCCGCTCGCTGTTTGAAAATGTGCCCAACATTGCCGTGCAGGGATACGACGGCAGTCGCCGGGTGATCTACTGGAACGCCGCCAGCACGCGGCTTTACGGTTACACCGCGGAAGAAGCCATGGGACGTGACCTGGCAGACCTGATCATCCCCCCGCCGATGCGCGAAGGGGTCGCAGCAGCCATCAAGGCCTGGATGGCCGGCGGCCCGCCGATTCCCGCTAGCGAACTCACGCTGCAGCGCAAGGATGGCTCTCCGGTGGAGGTGTTTTCCAGCCATACCATGCTGCGCAATCCCGCGCAGCCGCCGGAGATGTACTGCATGGACGTTGAACTCACCGAGCTGAAGCGCACCGAAGCGGCCCTGCGCGCCCATCAGGCACGTCTGGAGGAGATGGTCCAGGAACGCACACACGACCTGTCCGTCGCCCGGGACGCCGCCGAGGCTGCCAACCGGGCCAAGAGCACGTTCCTCGCCAACATGAGTCACGAGCTGCGTACTCCCATGAACGGCGTCATGGGAATGATCGATCTCGTATCGCGGCGGATCTCGGATGAGAAGTCCCTCGACCACCTGGCCAAGGCGCGCACTTCCGCACACAAACTGCTCAGCATCATCAACGACATCCTCGACCTGTCGAAGATCGAAGCCGACCGGATGACGCTGGAGTCCACCCCGTTCCGCATCCAGGACGTAGTCGACGGTGTTCGCGATGTGATTGGCCCGATGGCGGCTGCCAAGCGGCTCGCCCTGCGTTTTGACATCCCGCAGGAACTGGCCGCATGTTCGCTGCGCGGCGATCCCCTGCGCCTCGGCCAGGTGTTGCTCAACCTGGCAGGCAATGCCGTCAAATTCACGACGGTGGGCGGCATTGAAGTTTCAGCGCGCCTGCAGGAAGTAGCGGCGTCCAGCGCACTCGTCCGATTCGAGGTCGCCGACACCGGTATTGGCATCAGTGACGAAGAGCAGGCGAGGCTGTTCAAGGCCTTTGAGCAGGCCGACGGTTCCATGACCCGGCGCTATGGTGGTGCGGGACTCGGCCTTGCCATCAGCCGCCAGCTGGCACGAATCATGGGGGGGGACATTGGCGTGGCCAGCGAGGTTGGTCAGGGCAGCCGCTTCTGGTTCACCGCCCGTCTCGATCTGGCACAGGCTGTTGAGTCCATGCCACCGGCCGCGCATGCCGGCTCGGCACCGCGTCTGCGGGCCGCGTTCTCGGGCGCCCGCATCCTGCTGGCTGAGGATGAACCGATCAACCGCGAGGTTGCCTGCCTGCTGTTGCGCGATGCCGGATTGAACGTCACGCTGGCGGCCGACGGTGCAGAGGCGCTGGAACTGGCAAAGCGCGAGAAATTTGAGTTGATCTTCATGGATGTGCGCATGCCCAATCTGAACGGCATCGACGCCACCCGCGCCATTCGCACAGATTCCTGTAACCGTGGCACGCCGATCGTGGCATTGACCGCCAACGCCTTTGTGGAGGACCGCGGCGCCTGCCTCGGCGCCGGGATGAACGACTTCATCGCCAAACCGGTGATTGCCGAAGACCTGTGGGAGACAGCGCAGCGCTGGCTGGAAAGTGCACAGACGGCCGCGGCAGCCGCACGCCCCGACGCTCCCGGCTGAGGCCGGCGCGGCGCCGGTAACCTCCCGTCACGAAAAATACGTGGCGACGGCATGGCTCTTGGCCGACATGCCCATCCAATTTGGCTATGATGGCGGGTCCAACAGGAATCCGTGAATGAACAAACTTCTGCTCGCAGTGGCAATCGGTATCGGCAGCGTCGTGGCCGGCGCGTGGTATCTGCTGCAACCGCCCAACGAAAAGGCCGTGTTGGCGGCTGCCTCGGAGGCCGGAAAGGCGGCCAAGGCCCCGGCCGGCGGAAGCAGTTCGGTGGCGGTCTTGCCCATCGACAATGTGCAGAAGGCCACGCCACTCAAGGTCACGCCGGCGCGCACCATCACCCCGCTCAAGAGCGCGCTGGCCCAGGAGTTCGAGAAGGCGCGACTGATGAAGCCCTTTTACGACCGCTACATGGCCAACCCGGAAACGGCGGACGCGGAAACCAAATTTTTTGCCGCCATGGCCATGGAACGCTGCATCGGTCGCTCCAAGGGCACGCCGGCGCAGAACCAGGCGGACATGGTGGCCAAGTTCCAGTCACGCCTCAAGGAGAATGATCCTGCCAACACCCAGCGCATCGAGGCCTTTAACCGCATCTCGGAAATCTGCGAGGGCTTCGGCAATGTGGCCCTGAGCGGTGCGGACATTTCACGCCTGTACCGCGAAGCGGCGATGGCGGGCAATCCTGGCGCCAAGGTGGCGGTGCTTTCCGAGGTGCAGCGCGACCAGACCCGTAGCGCACGCGGTATCGAAGAGCGGCGGCTGTCAGAAGATTCGTTGAATACGTTGCGCGATGCACTTTCGTCGGGCGACCCGTTTGCGATCGAGCGGGCCGGTCAATTGCTGTCCTGGGGCTCATCTCAGCTGGCCGAACGTCGGGTCGGCCCCAATGGTGACTTGTACAACCCGCGCGACTGGGGCCCCGCCTGGCAGTTTGCCGCCTGCGATCGCGGTGCCAATTGCGGCGCCGAGGCCTTCAAGGTGCTCAATGGCTGCGCCAACCAGGGCGCCTGCGGTTACGACTCGCTGGAAACCTATATGCAGTTCAATGAACTTCCGCCGAATGCCTATGCAGCCGCCCTGCAGAACCGGGCCATCATCGCCGACGCCATCGCCCAGGGACGCTGGGACTGGCTGGGCATTGCGCCGGGCATGGGAAGAACGGTAAACCCGACCCCGGCGCCCGCCGGCAATGGCGGCAAACCGCCCGCCGCACCGGCCCCCGGGAAAAAGGGCTGAGCGCTTTCAACCTGCCATGAGCTGGTTTCGACGCGACGGCGACAAGCTGTTCATTGCCATACACGCCCAGCCCGGCGCCAAACGAACCGAAGTTCAAGGCATGCATGGCGAAGCATTGAAAGTGCGCGTGTCGGCGCCGCCCATCGACGGTCGCGCCAACGCCGAGTTGCAACGCTTTCTCGCACAAGCCTTCGAGGTTCCGCTTCGCGATGTCACGCAAACTGGGGGAGAAACATCGCGGCAGAAGCGCTTTTGTATCGCTGGTAGCCGCGTCGACCCCGAATCTCTAACGATTGCCAAACTCTAGCATTGGCGCGCCTTCCAGCGGCATTTTGGCCTGGAAGCCGCGCCAATGCTGGATTTTTGCCTTCGAGCGCGAGCCAGGTAGCTAGCCGCGCGTCGGCACGAACTGCACCATCGCCTGCGCCAATAC
>CAYSKY010000065.1:0-1307 GCA_964431425.1 uncultured Burkholderiales bacterium | reverse complement strand
TGCCATCGGCCACCAGCAGCGTGTCACGCCCGGCATTGCGCATGGCGGGCAGCACCGCCAGATTGCCCATGGCCATGGATACATCGTAGTGCCCCGCCTCGTAGCCGAAGGCACCTGCCATGCCGCAGCAGCTCGACTCAACGGTAGAGGTCTTCAGTGCAGGCACCCAGGACAGCACTTCTTCCACGGCAGACATCAGGCCGAACGCTTTCTGGTGGCAGTGGCCATGCAGCAAGGCATCGGTGCGGTCGATCGCTTTGAGTTCCAGTCGAGCCGGATCAAAGCGTCCCGCCTTCTTCTCACGCACCAGGAATTCCTCGAACAGGAATGCGCTGGCGGCAAGCCGGTCCGCGTCTTCCCCGGGCAGCATGGACTGGAACTCGTCACGCAGGGTCAACAGGCACGATGGCTCCAGCCCGATCACCGGCACGCCGCGCGCCACATAGGGCTTGAGTGCATTGAGCGTGCGCTGCGCTTCTTTTTTCGCCTCTTCCACCATGCCGGTGGCCAGGAACGTGCGGCCGCAGCACAGCGGGCGCTCGCCGGTGGCAGCACCAATGATGTCGACGTTGTAACCAGCCTTGTGCAAAACAACGGCGGCGGCATCGGCGCTGTTACCCGGAAAGCCGAGGGTCGGCCCGTCGAAATAATTGGTGAAGGTATCAACCAGCAGCACCACATCGCGCTCGGGTCCAAAGTACGTATCCAGTTTGTTGTCGCGGGCGTTGCGCATGGCCTTCTGCCATTTGGCGGCGCCAATGGAGGACAACACCGGACGCCGCCACAGCGGCAATTTGCGGCGTGCCGAGAAGCCGGTGAGGCGCTCGCCCAGCCAGGCTGCGCCGGGCAGCACGTTGCGCAGGTTCATCATCCAGCCGAACAGCGCCGCCCAGGGCGCATAGCGCGGCAGGTATCCAACCATGCGGTCGTGCAGCGTGTAGCCGTGCTTCTTCTTGTACTGGTGAAGAAATTCGATTTTCATCTTCGCCATGTCGACGCCGGTCGGGCATTCACGCTTGCAGCCCTTGCAGCTCACGCAAAGGTCCATGGCGTCCTTGACGGCGTCCGACGCCAGGCCATCAGGCCCCAGTTGGCCCGAGACGGCGAGGCGCAGCGTGTTGGCGCGACCCCGGGTGAGGTGCTGCTCGTCGCCGGTGGCGCGGTAGCTGGGGCACATGGTGCCGGCATCGAACTTGCGGCAGTGGCCGTTGTTGTTGCACATCTCCACCGCAGGCGCAAAACCACCGAATCCGCTCCAGTCCAGCGCCGGCGAAAACGTCTCTGTCTGGTAGCCCGGTTTGAAACGG
>CAYSKY010000064.1:0-11072 GCA_964431425.1 uncultured Burkholderiales bacterium | reverse complement strand
GGTAGGTGTTCACCATGCCGACACCGATCACAAAAACAGCAATGCCCACGTGCGCGAGGTGCATGCCGTAGTAACTTGGGCTGTTTGCGGTCAGCTTGGCCCAGAATCCGGTGGCGGCAGTCGACTGGAAACGATGCACCAGTGCGGTCACCGTCGCAGCAATGATCCATGTCGCCAGAAACAAACCGGAAGCCACAAGCGGCGTCCATTTGCCCATCAGGAACGGGATGCCGACACCACACACTACGGCGACGCCGAACGCCCATTTCAGGCGCGTCACCAGATCCGGAATGGTGGCGTTGCGCCAACGGGCGACCGGCCCGACGGCCATCAGGAACAGCGCGGGTGCCATCAGTGGATAAAACACAGCATCGAAATACGGCGGGCCAACCGAAATTTTGCCCAGTTTCAATGCATCCAGAAACAGCGGATAAAGCGTGCCCAGCATGACGGCCAACATGGCCACCAGCAGCAACACGTTGTTGGCCAGCAGCAGCGACTCGCGGGCGGCGGGAGTGAACGCACGTGGCGCCTTGGCCAATCCCAGTTGCGGCGCCCGCCATGCGTAGACCAGCAGGGAAGCCCCGATCACAACCGCGAGGAAAGCCAGAATGAACACGCCCCGGCGCGGATCGGTCGCGAACGCATGCACGCTGGTCAACACGCCCGACCGGACCAGGAAGGTGCCGAGCAAGGATAGCGAAAAGGCGATGATGGCCAGCAGCACGGTCCAGCTCTTGAAGATGCCGCGCTTTTCCGTGACCGCCAGAGAATGGATCAGGGCGGTGCCGATCATCCATGGCATGAACGAGGCGTTTTCCACCGGATCCCAGAACCACCAGCCGCCCCAGCCCAGTTCGTAATACGCCCATGCAGAACCGAGGCAGATGCCGAACGTGAGAAAGCACCACGCGGCCGTCGTCCACGGACGCGACCAGCGCGCCCAGGTGGCATCGAGCCGCCCGCCGATCAGTGCCGCCAGGGCAAAAGCAAATGCCACCGAAAAGCCCACATAGCCCATGTACAGCATGGGCGGGTGATAAATCATTCCCGGATCCTGCAACAGGGGGTTCAGGTCGCGTCCTTCCGCCGCCGCAGGAATCAGACGGTCAAACGGATTGGAGGTGATCAATGTGAACAGCAGGAAACCGACGGCCACGAGGCCCATCACGCTCAAGACCCGCGCGATCACGTCCAGCGGCAGGTTACGACTGAACACCGAAACGGCAAAGGTCCAGCCCGTCAGCATCAAAATCCACAACAGGATCGAGCCTTCGTGCGAACCCCAGGAAGCGGTGATGCGGTAGTAAACCGGCAGCTTGGTGTTGGAGTTGGCCGCGACGTTCTGGACTGAAAAATCACTGACGACAAAGCAATAAATGAGACAGCCGAACGCGAACAACACGAACATGAATTGTCCGATGGCAAGCGGCCGCGCCAGACCCATCAGCCGGGCATCGCCCCGGAACGCGCCGACCAGCGGCAGCACCCCGAGCGTCAGGGCAAGGAGGAGCGACAGGATTAGTGCGAAATGTCCGAGTTCTGGAATCATGGATTCACCTTGTTGAATTGCATTGCGACTGCTACTTCGGTGCCTGGGTCACGACCGGTTTTTCACCGGCAAATACCTTACCCTCGATCGGGTGGCCTGCGCGCTTGAGCGCCTCGGCGGCTTCCGGTGGCATGTAATTCTCATCGTGCTTGGCCAGAACCTCAGAAGCGGCAAAAACACCGTCCGGCCCCAGTTTTCCCTGCGCAACCACGCCTTTGCCCTCTTTAAACAGGTCAGGAAGGATTCCCGTGTAGCTGACCGGAATGGACTGCGCCGTGTCGGTCACATCGAATCGCACCGTGAGGCCGTTCGGGTCGCGCTTGACGGTGCCCGCGGTGACCAGGCCGCCCAGCCGGAACGCGCGGTCCTGTGGAACCTTTTTCTGCGCCACGTCGCTCGGGGTAAAGAAAAACACCAGGTTGGAATTGAAGGCGCGCAGTACCAGACCCACTGCCACCGCCACCACCAACAGGCCGAGTGCGACCCACATGAACCGTTTATGCCTTGCCTTGAATACCGTCGTCATGACTGCTCCCCCGTCACCCGGCTCGCCTTGACGCGCGCACGAAGCAACAAAATTTCCACCACGATCGCCAGCGCGAATGCGCCGAAAGATCCCCAGACGTACCAGCCACGTCCGCCCATCGAAAAGAATTCCGCCCAGTTCATTTCTTCAGTTCTCCCAGCCAGGCGGCACCCGCCTCGCGTTCCAGAATAATCGCCCTGACGCGAACCAGTGACACCGCGATGGCGTAGGCCCAGCACGCCAGCGCCATGATCAGCATCGCCCAGGCCATCAAGGGCGCGGCTTTGGGCGCTGCTGTTGCCGTCACCGTCATACCCTGGTGAAGTGTGTTCCACCACGTCACCGAGAAATAAATGATCGGGATATTCACGGTGCCGACAATCGCCAGCAACGCCCCCGCCTTGTCGGCGCGCCGTTTATCCTCGATGGCATGGGTGAGTGCGATAAAGCCCACATACAGAAACAGCAGAATCAGCGTCGAGGTCATGCGCGCATCCCACACCCAGTAGGTGCCCCAGGTCGGCTTGCCCCAGAGTGCGCCCGTCAGCAGGCCGATCGCCGTGAACATCGCACCGGTCGGCGCCAGTGCCTCCATCATCATGGCCGAAATGCGGGTGTTGAACGACAGCGCGAGAATTCCGTAGAAACCCATCACGAGATAGATGAACATCCCCATCCAGCAGGTCCCCACGTGGATAAAGATGATGCGATAGACCTCGCCCTGCTGGAAATCCACCGGCGCCACAAACAGCCCCATGTAGAGGCCGGCGACGCACAGCACCGCGGCGATCACGGCAAACACCGGCCAGATCTTGCCGGCCAGGGGATAAAACATCGACGGGGATGCGTATTTATATATTTTCATGCGCGACCAGTGGCGGAAGTATTCAATCGAGTGAAATACGCAGGGCGGCGGCAACTGCAAACGGCGAGGCCAGCGCCCCGAACAGCAACATCGCCCCCAGCAGCGACAGGTTGGCGGCGTAGTCTACCGAGGACATGACCTGGTCAACCGCACCGGCGCCGAATATCAGCACCGGCATGTACAGGGGCAATACCAGCAGCGCCATCAACACCGAGGCCCCGCGCAGCCCCAGCGTGAGCGCCGCCCCAATCGCCCCGATCATCGACAGAACCGGGGTTCCCAAGAGTAGACTCACCACCAACACCACAAGTTCGTCGCCCGCGAGACCAAATTGCAGCCCCAGCACCGGCGCGATCAGCGCGAGCGGCATCCCGGTCATCAGCCAGTGCGCCACCATCTTGCCGGCGGCGATCAGCGGCAGCGGATATGGCGACAGCAGCAATTGCTCAAGTGTGCCGTCCGCATAGTCGGCGGCAAACATGCGCGGCAGGGTCAGCAGCACCGACAGCAAGGCAGCCACCCAGACCACACCAGGTGCGATGCGCTTGAGCAGTGTCGGATCTGCACCGACCGCGAGCGGGAACAGGCTGACCACGATCACCAGAAACATCAACGCCTGGGCCAATTCCCCCTTGGAACGCAGGCCGATACGCAAGTCCCGGGCGGCAGCGAGCCAGAGGCCACGCTCGGGTGCAAATTCCCCTTCCGCCGCGGATGGCAAAGTTGCGACGGTCACGCCGCCACTCCCGCCGGCTCCCCGAGGCGCAATTCATGGATTCGCCGCGTCATCGGCAGCGCCAGGTGGGTGGCGATGCAGGCGATGCCGCCGCGCGCCAGATGATCCTCAACCAGACTTGTAAACAGTGACACCCCTTCGTCATCCAGGGCGTTGGTAGGTTCATCCAACAGCCACAACGGCTTGCGTGACAGGGCCAGCCGCGCCAGCCCGACCCGGCGCTTCTGCCCCTGGGACAATCTCCGCGCCAGCAAATGGGCCCGCGTGCCGAGTCCCACCCTTTCCAAAGCGCCTTGCCGGGTGGCCGCATCCTGCGTGCCACCATCAAAATTCAACTGGTCCAGCAGGTTCTCGGTGGCGCTGAGCTCTTCCTTCAGCGCATTGATGTGGCCGATGTACAAGCAGGACTGCCGCTGCCCGGCATCCAGCGGCTTCCAACGCCGGCCCTGCCAGCAAACTTCACCACTGTCAGCCGAACTCAGTCCGGCAAGCACCCGAAGCAGCGTCGTCTTGCCGCTGCCGTTTGAACCCCGCAACACCATCGCCTCGCCGGCTTCCAGCGACCAATTCAGGTCGCCAAACAGCTGCCGCGGCCCCCGGGACAGCGTCAGGCCTTTGATCGACAGTCTCGGCACTACGTCGCTCAAGGCCCGGCCTTGACCACGTTGGAAACCACCACTTTGACGTTGGCGGCACCGGGCTTGACCGCGTCACTGGCACCGGATAAATCCCCAGGCTGCAACTGGGCGTTACCCGATTTGGAAATACGCGCCTCGACGATCACTTCCGGAAACGATGAAAGGCTCATTCCGGGGGCCATCGCCATCGCGTCGGTGAGTTCGAAGGCCTTCGGGAAATCGGCCGCCTTTGGCCCGGCAATGCGCTGCACGGCCAACGGCATGCGGGGGCCGGACTTGGCCCGGGCCAGAATGAAAAGTACATCGCCGGGCGCCAGCTTGGCCGCCATTTCGGGTGCCAACGAAACCTGGCCTGTCACTTTGGCGCCGGTGCCTGCAGGCGCGGCGGCCGGCGCACCGGCGGCCACGGTGGGCGCCGGCGGGGTGTTGGCCGGCGGCATACCGGCGGCATGCGGATTGGGTGTGGCTCCCGCATCGGCCACCGCCTCGGGGGGCTTGCCGGTACGAACTTCAACGATGATGGCTTCCACCTGGCGGTAGTCGTCCGAGTCCTTTGGCAGCAGGGATTTGATCTTTTCCCAATGCTTGATCGACGCGTCCTTGTTGCCGAAGCGCATTTCCGCGGTACCCGCCAAGGCCAGCGCCTTCAGGTGGTTCGGGTCGGCGGCGAGCGCACGCTTGATCACTTCCATGGGCTTGCCCTCAAAGCGGCCCTGTTGCGAGAGCACCAGCGAATCCGCGTAATCGGCCAGAATCTGCGCGTCCTTGGGCAGCAATGCAGCCGCACGTTCATAGGCGGCCAGCGCCGCCGGCATGCGTCCCAACGCCGCCTGCGAGCGTGCAAGCAACACCCAACCCTTGGGGTCGCCGGGGTTCTGCTCCATCTTCTTGGCCAGCGTGTCGACCATTTCAACAATCTTGGCATCCGACATCTGGGGCGAGTCGCCGGCTTCACCGTGATCTGCTGCTCCCGCCGCCTGCACCGGGACCTTGTCCATGCTCAGCACGTGCGACGCACCCCATATTGCATACAGCCCGCCCGATGCGACCGGTATAGCCAGCGCCAGGACGCCAATCACCAGCCATGGACGCCGAGACGATGCGACCGGGCCCCGCAAGGCCGCCTCGCCGGCAGGCACTTCATCAACGATCCGGTGCGAAAGCTCGGCAAGCGCTGTATCGCGCTCTTCCGCGGTAAGCATGCCTTTCGCGAAATCGTCTTCGATTTCGTGCTTCTGCGCCTTGAGTACGGCCACATTGCTGCCGGCCTGGGAAATTGCGGCGCCGCCTGACGCGCCACGCGATTGACGGAGAAGCGGCACCAGCACAAAGGCCAGTGCCACAAGAACCATCAGGACTGCCACCACCAGAAAGGAAGTCAAAGGTCGCGAATTCTTAAGTTGGTAAGGGCTGAAATTATAACTTGTGGCCCTGATGAAACCTGAGCAGGACGTGAAAGACCTTCGGGTTAGCACTGGCATTGGCGGGATCGGCCGGCGGATTCCGTTTGATATCCATGAAGCGCGCCGCAGGGGTTGGCACGGCGGCCGGACCGCCACCACCTGCCCCGTTTACGGTATCGGCAGGGCTGTTTCACTGCGGCGAAACCGGTTAGACTCGGCGCTGCGATTTGAACGATGGACTGACTGCGGTTTTAAAAAGGGAAGCCCGCCACTCGTGCCGGAATGCAAGGGCAGGTGCGGGCGACAGGGGCTAGCAGCACAAGCACAGCAGGTCGCGGGCGTCGCGGCGCTGCTGAAAACAACAGCTTCATATCCGGACGTGTCACCGCTGGCAGCGGCGACATTGTCCCGGCAGTGGATCAGGGAGCACGCGCCAGCATGCGACATCGCACCATTCTTGAGTACCTGCATTACCGGTACCTGAAAATCTCCGTCGTCATGGTGATCGCCGCCATCGCCGGCTACGCCTTCTACGACTCGCCGGTCGGCCGCTACGGCGGCACCCCCATGGGGTACGCGCTTGGCACTGTCGGCGCTCTCCTGATTCTTTGGCTCATGTGGTTTGGCATCCGCAAGCGCCGCTACCGCACCGGCGGCGGCAACCTGCAGGGCTGGATGTCGGCCCACGTTTATTTCGGCACCACCCTGATCGTCATCGCCACGCTGCACGCGGCTTTCCAGATCGGATGGAACGTCCACACCCTGGCGTACATGCTGATGCTGGGCGTGATCTTTTCGGGTTTCTACGGCATGTACGCCTACCTTCGCATCCCGCAGCTGATGACGGAGAACCTTGGGGAAGACACGCTGGACAGCCTGCTGATGAAAATTTCCGATATTGACCGCGAAGCCCGCAAGATCGCCATCAGCCTCCCCGACAACATCAACCAGGCCGTTCAGGATTCGTCCCAGAACACCCGCGTCGGCGGCGGCGTGCTCGCACAGCTGACCGGCAAAGTGCGCGGTTGCCCGACAGATCGCGCGGTCACGCTCATCCAGGGGTCGGTAAGGCAGTTCAAGGGGGAAGAAGCCCGCAAGAACCACGACCTTTACAGCATGATGCTGCGCAAGCAGAAGCTGGTCGAGCGTGCGCGCACGGACGTGCGGTACAAGGCGATCCTCGACTTCTGGCTCTATATGCATGTGCCGATGTCGCTGGCACTGCTTGGTGCGCTGACGGCCCACATCGTCTCCGTGTTCTTCTACTGGTAACCACGCTCCCGGCTCGGCCCATATCCCATGAAACTGCTGCTGATTACCCAAACGCGCAACAAGAAAGACCAGGTTGCCCGCGCGGAGCAAACCATCACCGCCGACACCCTGCGCATCGGCCGGGGCACCGACTGCAAGCTGCACCTGCCGGACCCCCGTATCGCGCTGCATCATGCCGCGATTTACCGGGCTGAAGACGGCTCGCACTACATTGAAGCTGAAGACGGCACCGTCAGCGTGGATGGAGCCTTCGAACGCGCCAAGAAACTTTCCTCCGGCCAGCGCATCATCATCGGCCCCTACGAGTTGATGGTATTTGCGGCACCGTCCACCCACGACCTCGGCATGACTCTGGAGCTGATCGACCCGCTAAAGGAGGGGGTGGAGGAGGTCAAGCGCCAGGTGAACAGCGGACTGGCCAAGACATGGCTCTCCAAGCGGCTGATGAGCTGGACCGGTTTGGTGGTCATGTTGTTGATATTTCTGGCCTGGCCGGTGCTCAATGCGATGTCCCCGGAGCACGGCAAGGGGACGGCGAAGCCCGGCGTGACCGCCGATGCCTCATGGGATCCGGGATCGCTGTCGAGCGCCCATGCCAGTTTCGGCAGCAATTGCGGCAAATGCCACCAACTGCCTTTCGTGCAGGTGAAGAACGGCGCCTGCGAGGATTGTCACAAGACCATTGGCTGGCATTTCCCGCTCAACACCCCCCAGGCGAAAGCCGTGCACGAGGCGGTATTTCCGGGCGCGCGCTGTGCCGAGTGCCATCGCGACCACAAGGGCCCCAACGGACTGGTGCGCACCGACGCCACCTTGTGCACCGATTGCCACAAGAACCTCAAGACCCGCGAACCAAAGACACCCCTGCCGAACATTTCGGATTTCGCCAAGGACCACCCGACGTTCAAGCTATCCATGCTTCAACCGGGCAAGAAGGGGACGGATGCGATCGTGCGTGTCCCCCAACCGGCTGCCGGCGACAAGAAGGTGTTGACCGAGGATTCCGGCCTGCGCTTCCCGCACAACGTACACCTGGACAAGAAAGGTGTGCGCGGCCCGGATGGCAAGGTCACCATGGAGTGCAAGGACTGCCACGTGCCCGACGAAGCCGGCCTGCGGTTCAAGCCGACAACCATGAAGGACTCCTGCCAGAAGTGTCACTCGTTGGAGTTTGAACCCAAGGTGACCAATCGCCAGGTGCCGCATGCGGATATTCCCGCAGTTCAGGCAACCTTGAGCGAGTTTTATGCGCAGGCTGCACTGGCTGATATTCCCATCGATGTGGTGGTGGAGGCGGGCATACGCCGGCCGGGCGAGCGGGTCTCGGAAGCCAAGCGGCAGGCGGCATTGCAGTGGGCGACGGAAAAGGCCGGCAAGATTGGCAAGGACCTCTTTGAAGTGCGCGTATGTTTCACCTGCCACCGCATCACCCCGGTCGCCGCCGAGGGTGACAAGCCCGCGACCTGGAACATCGCCCCCATTGCGATCACCCAGCACTGGCTGCCGAAGTCGCGTTTCCCGCACAGCCAGCACAACACCCACGAGTGCAGCAAGTGCCATGACGTGGCCAATTCCAAATCCAGCAACGATCTGGCCATCCCCGATCTGAAAAACTGCCAGGAATGTCACGGCGGCAACGAGCCCGCCAAGGACAAGGCACGCGGCACCTGTGAAACCTGCCACGGCTTCCATACCGGCAGCCACAAGGCGGGGGTTGCGCCGATTGTTCCCGGCGGCCCTGCATTCAGACCGGCCGCCACCAAGGGCATCGACAAGTCGGAAAAGGCAGCCGTGCCGGCCGAGAAAGCCCCTGAAAAATCAGAAAAGGCGGCTGAAAAAGCCGCCACGCCCCCGCCGGCCAAGGCTGACGAGGTCAAACGATGAGGGCTGCGTGGAAGTGGGTAGCCGTTGCCTCCTTCGCGCTACTTAACTCCTGCGGTGGCGGCGGTGGCGACAGCGGGCAGGGTTGTACCGGCAGTTGCGCACCGCCTGCTGCGGTCAGCGACGCGCTGACCGTGGAAGACGTACAGCGCATCATCGCGCAGGCTGTGGCCGAAGCTACGGCGCGCAATCAAAAGGCGACCATTGCCGTCTCCGATCGCGTCGGAAACGTCCTGGGCGTCTATCGCATGACCGGCGCAAAGACTGTTTTCCGCATTACGAGCAACAAAGGAATCAGCGGCGGCTTGGAGAACATCGACATCCTGCCGGATTACTTCGCCGCCATTTCCAAGGCGGTAACCGGCGCCTACCTGTCGTCCAATGGCAATGCGTTCACCACGCGCACGGCCAGCCAGATCGTGCAGGAAAACTTCAATCCGCGCGAATCAAACGGCCCGTCGGGACCGCTCTACGGCGTGCAGTTTTCGCAATTGGGCTGTTCGGACCTGATCCGCAGTTCCAATGGCACCACCGGGCCCAAGTTCTCGCCGTTGGGCCTGGCCGCCGATGCCGGCGGTTTGCCGCTCTACAAAAACAACCGGCTGGTGGGTGGCGTCGGCGTCATCGCCGACGGCATCTACGGACTGGATCCCGATATCACCGATATCGACAACGACGTGGATGAGCTGATCGCCGTCGCGGCAACAGCAGGTTTCAATGCGCCAGCCGATATCCGCGCCGATCGCATCACCGCCGACGGCCGCACCTTCCGCTTCGTGGATTCCGAATCGCTGATGTCCAACCCGGCGAGTGCCCCGGCTTTTGCGTCGCTGGGCACAGCCGGCGCCCCAGTGGTTGCCCCGCCCCTGCTGGATGGCGTTTTCCGTGCCGGCCAATCCTTCGGCAATTCTGCATCAGGCTTTCGCGCCGATACCGGCCCGCTTTCCGCGCAGGGAGCCTTTGTGCTGGTCGACAGCAACAATGCCAACCGCTACCCGGTACGTGCCGGCACCGACGGCTTTCTGACCGCGGTCGAGGTCAGCACGCTCGCCGCCGAGGCGCTCAAAGTGGCCAACCGCGCCCGCGCCCAAATCCGCCGGCCGCTGGGTTCCCCGGCACAGGTGACGGTGTCGATTGTCGACGCCAGCGGCGAGGTCCTGGCTGTGGTGCGCACGCCCGATGCCCCGGTGTTCGGCACGGACGTGTCGCTGCAAAAGGCGCGCACCGCCCTGCTGTTCTCGCACCCCAATGCAGCGGCGGAGATCGCCGCACGACCATCACCGGCGTATCTGGGTGCAGGCGGCGCGTCCGTAGCGCCCTTCCGTTCATTTGCCCAATACATCGACGTGACCCGCCAGTTCATGGGCGACCCGCAACTATTTGCGAACGGCAAGGCATTTTCCAACCGCGCCATCGGCAACATTGCGCGCCCGATGTTCCCGGACGGCATCGCTCAAACTGAGCCCGGCCCGCTGAGCACGCCTTACAACAACTGGAGCCCGTTCCATCTCGGCCTGCAACTGGATCTGGTCTACAACGGCATCGTTGCCGTGGCGACCGGCGCCCCCACGCCGGATTGCACCGGCCTCAGCCGCGCCAAGAATGGCATCCAGATTTTCCCCGGCTCCGTGCCGATCTATCGCGGCGACAAGTTGATTGGCGCCATCGGCGTTTCGGGCGACGGCGTTGACCAGGACGACATGATTTCTTTCCTGGGGCTGGCCAATGCATCGCGGGCGCTCGGCGGCAGTATCGCCAACGCCCCCCGTGCGATACGTGCGGACAACTATGAGCCGCGCGGCATCGGCACCCGCCTGCGTTACGTGCAGTGTCCGCAGGCACCATTCAATGACTCGAGTGAACAAAATGTCTGCGAGGGCCAGTAGCATGTCGTCCCGCCGCCAGCCCCCCCTCCCCGAGCAACTGGAATTGCGGGCCTCCGTGCGAGCGGTGCTGATGGCCATCGCCCTGGCCGCCCCCGCGGGAGCGCTGGCACAGGCGACTGCACCGGCAACCGAACCAGAAAAGCCGGCCGAACCTGCGCCGGTCATCGAGCGCGAGCGGCCCAACAGCACGCCGCTGAAGTACGAGCTGCCACCGATCGATCCCAAGCAGGTTGAACCGCCCTCACCCCTGCAGCCGCGTGAATCGGTTCCCCTGCCCGACCGCTGGCGCATCATGGATACGCTGGGGTTCAAG
>CAYSKY010000063.1:3728-11080 GCA_964431425.1 uncultured Burkholderiales bacterium | reverse complement strand
AGACACTACTGGACGGTTAGTCAAGTCGCCTGCATCCGGCAATTTCCAGCATGGCGCCGGATAACGGGCTGCATGGCACCGGGCTGTGCAAGCGGTCAGGCTAGAATCCAGCCTGTCAATTACCGCATACAGGCAGGACACCTTTTTGGAAAGTGCTACCGCGATCAGGGTACTGCCCGAGTTGCTGATCAACCAGATCGCTGCCGGCGAAGTGGTGGAACGACCCGCTGCCGCACTTAAAGAGCTTCTGGAAAACAGCCTCGATGCCGGTGCGACCCGAATTGCGATCGAACTGCATGCGGGGGGCATCAAGTCAATCCGGGTAGCCGACAACGGCCGCGGGATTCCCCCCGGCCAGTTGGAACTGGCGCTGTCTCGTCACGCGACCAGCAAGATCCGGACGCTCGATGATCTCGAAATGGTGTCCAGCCTGGGATTCCGCGGAGAAGCGCTTGCCAGCCTTGCTGCCATCTCGCGACTGTCGCTGGTTTCGCGGGCACAGGGTGCCCCACACGCTTCCAAAATCGAGGCGATCGGCGGGGAGTTATCCGCGATCGAGCCCGCTCCCCTGGGGGTTGGGACGGTGGTTCACGCCGAAGACCTGTTCTTCAACACGCCGGCGCGCCGCAAGTTTCTCAAGACAGACGCCACCGAGTATGGGCACTGCGAAGATGCTGCTTTGCGGGCTGCACTTTGCGCGCCGGGTGTGTCGATTTCACTATCGCATAACGGGCGGCAGATATGGAACCTCGAAGCCGGAACTGTGCGCCAGCGAATCGAGGCCGTTTTGGGGGCGGAATTTGCGGAGGCAAGCGCAGATGTCGACGAGGCCTCACCGCAGTTTTCCCTCACCGGCGCCATCGCACTGCCTCGATACACACGTGCCGGTCGTGACCAGCAGTATCTTTATGTAAACGGCCGGTACGTGCGCGACAAGTCTGTTTCCCATGCGATTCGCGAAGCGTATGCTGACGTTCTGCACGGCCACAGACATCCTGCGTTTGTATTGTCACTGTCGCTCGATCCAAAAACCGTCGACGTCAATGTGCATCCGTCAAAAGCCGAGGTTCGTTTTCGCGATGGGCGGGCGTTGCATCAGTTTGTGTTTCATGCGCTGAACAAGTCACGGGCGCGGCCGGCCTCGCAGGCCGTGGCCGCCGCAGCCGACCCGGCCGAATGGCTGCGTACCGATACTCCCAACCCGACACGTCCGGGCGCGCAGTCGGCGCCTGAGCCCAGCGCTGTTTGGTCCACAGCGCGCCAGCCATCGCTGGCAAACCTGTCCGCCCGGGAGCCTTTCCATTTTTACGAGGCGATGCGCGGTGAGCCGGCGCGTCCGCCGGCGGTCGCGGCCGAAGCGGGCGAAGTGCTGCCGCCGCTCGGCTTTGCGCTGGCGCAATTGCATGGCATCTACGTGCTTTCGCAGAATGCGCATGGACTGGTGCTCGTGGACATGCATGCCGCCCATGAAAGAATTGTCTACGAGAAGCTGAAGTCCGCGCTGGACAGCCGCGCCCTGGCCTCGCAACCGCTGATCGCACCGCTTCCGGTTGCGCTTGGGGAGCGGGACATGAAGCTGGTGGAGCAACACCAGGATTTTTTTGAGCAGCTCGGGTTTGATCTCGCGCCACTTTCCGTGAATGAACTCGCGATACGTGCCGTGCCCGCGTTACTGCCGTCGCTCGATGCATCGGGAATGCTTCGGGAACTGCTGGATGACCTGGCTGAACATGGTGCCTCGCGTGCATTGACCGAACGCCGCGACGAAATCCTGTCGACCATGGCCTGCCATGGCGCGGTGCGTGCCAACCGGACGCTGTCCGTGCCGGAAATGAACGCGCTGCTACGGCAAATGGAGGAAACCGAGCGTGCCGGGCAGTGCAATCACGGGCGCCCCACCTGGTACCAGTTTGCACTGGCTGACATTGACAAACTCTTTCTGCGCGGACGCTGACGCATTCCAACATGACGGGAAAAGTCATACTCCTGCTCGGGCCGACTGCTGCAGGCAAGACCGACCTGTCGTTCGTGCTTTCTGCGCACCTGCCACTCGACATTATCAGCGTCGATTCCGCCCAGGTTTACCGCCACATGAATATCGGCACCGCAAAACCGGATGCGGAAACATTGGCGCGGTATCCGCACCGGCTTATTGACCTGATTGACCCCGATCAGGCGTATTCCGCCGCGAAATTTTGCAGTGATGCGATGGAGGCTATCCGCGACAGCCACTCGAAGGGCAGGGTGCCGCTGCTGGCCGGCGGTACCATGCTTTACGCGAAAGCGCTGTTGCAGGGCCTGAGCGCGCTCCCGGCGGCAGATCCGGCATTGCGCGCGGAGCTGGAAGCCGAGGCCACCTTGATTGGCTGGCCGGCAATGCACGCCCAACTTGCACGGCACGATCCCGTGTCGGCTTCGCGGCTGAAACCAAACGATGCGCAACGCATACAACGCGCCCTGGAGGTATGGCGTTTGAGCGGAGTGCCTTTGTCGAGCCTTCAACTTTCCGCATCCGCGCCGTCCAGTTTTCCGTTCAAGTCGCTGGTGCTCGGTCTCATGCCGGTGGACCGTGCACGCCTGCACCAGCGCATTGCCCAGCGGTTTGAAAAAATGCTTTCCCAAGGGCTTGTCGATGAACTGGCGGGTCTTCGGCGGCGTTTCAAACTCAACCCGCAAATGCCATCCATGCGAAGTGTGGGCTACCGCCAGGCTTGGGAGTATCTGGAAGGCGACATCAACCACGCGCAGGTGGCTGAAAAGGGAATGGCCGCGACGCGCCAGCTTGCGAAAAGGCAAATCACCTGGCTGCGCTCAATGGCCGGCGCAACGATTCTTGATAGTTTAGACAGGGAGGCGCCGGCCGCAGCACTTGATCGGTGCCGGCGCTTTCTGGAGGAATGACGGTCCGATTTCCGTCGGGTGGCGCAACTACTCGCCGTGATACTTGAACGACAGTTTCATCTTGGCGCGAAATACCATTTCCCCGCCCTTGCCCACTTTGACATCCAGCTTCGACACTTCGGCGACGCGGATGTCGCGCAAAGTCTTGGAGGCGCTCTTGACTGCGTTGCGGGCGGCATCGGCCCAGGAAACGCTGCTGGTGCCCACCAGCTCAATCACTTTATAGACTGATGATCCTTTGTCTTTCTTGGCCATGATGTTCTCCTTGTGCGGTTGTAAGCGGGAGAATCGAATCTACGCCGGTCGACCAGCGTGGGCAAGCGCATCACGACTTGCCGGTAATCACCGCCGCCAGCGTCCCCCGCCCCAGCCGGATTGAAATGGCGTCGCCCGCTTCAACGTGGGCCGCGTCACGCACGAGCCTGCCCTGGCGCTCGACAATGGCGTATCCCCGGTGCAGCACCTCGTTGGGATCCAGCAGCGTCAGCGCCCTGGCCGACCTTTCAAGGCGTGTTGAGTGCCGGGTCAGCGTCCCGTTGGCGGCCAACTGCAGCCGTGCCGCCAGTTTGCCAAGGTGGTCGAGATAAATCCCGGTCGCCGGACGGGCTGCGTGCAGGCGCTGCTTGACGAGCTTTATCGCAAAACGCGCGGCGTCCACCTGACCTCTCAACGCGCGTGGCAGCCGTTGCTGCAGCCCTTGCAGTCGTTGCCGCTCAAAAGCAATGCGCTGGGTTGGGGAGATGAGGGCTCGCTGCGCGTGGTCGATGCGCTGCCGCGAATCGTCGAGTTTGCGAAACAGGTTGCGGCGCATGGTGCCGGCCAGCGTCGCGACGTTGGCTCTCAATTCGTCGACATTGGGGGAGGCCATTTCCGCAGCTGCCGTTGGCGTGGCGGCGCGCTGGTCCGCAGCGAAGTCGGCGATGGAGAAATCCGTTTCGTGACCGACACCTGAAACTACCGGAATCCCGGCGGTCTCGCGCAAGCGAACGACCGCCCTTGCCACCGCTTCTTCATTGAAGGACCACAAATCTTCAATACTGCCGCCTCCGCGGCAAAGTATGACCACGTCCACTTCCGCCCTCGCCCCCGCGATATCCAGTGCTCTGGCAATCTCCGTGGCGGCGGTCGCTCCCTGTACGGGAGCCGGGTACACGATGACCGGAATCATCGGCGCGCGCCGGCGTAGTGTGGTCAGCACATCACGCAATGCGGCTGCCTGTAGCGAAGTGACGACTCCAATGGCACGGGGAAATGACGGTAAAGGGCGCTTGCGCACTGCGTCGAACAAGCCTTCTGACTGGAGCCGCGCTTTAAGCCTTTCAAAGGCTTCGAACAGGGCGCCAAGCCCCGCGCGCCGCATGTTTTCGACGCCCAACTGGAAGTCACCGCGTGCCTCGTAAATGGAAGGCAGGGCCCGTACTTCCACCTGCATGCCCGCTTCAGGCGTGAACGCCAATGTGCCGGCACGGCTGCGAAACATGACGCAGCGTACCTGCGCATCGCGATCTTTCAAGGTGAAATACCAATGGCCGCTGGCTGCCCGTGTGATGTTGGACAACTCGCCGGTAACCCAAAGCAATTCAAGGTTGGCTTCCAGCAGATTCCGCGCCCGCCGGTTCAGTTCCGTGACCGAAATGACCGTTCCGCGCCCGCTAGGGGCGGTTTCTGGCGGCGAGAACAGGTCGGCGGCTGCTGGCATGCTGAAATGTTATCACCCGTTCGCCGAGGTGCCGAAGCTGGGGAAATGGTCAGGAATGCCAGCGGCGGCTTCTAGGGGTACGGAATTGCTAAGTATTTGAAAAATATAGGAGTAGCGCGACGATCAATTTTTAGGCATTTCTGAAAATTGCGTTACACATTCATGACTTAGCGACGCTCGCCGATGAAAACCCACAGAGTTATCCACAGCGTCTGTGGATGAAATCGCTTCCTGCGGATAGATAGATAGCGCGGTTTGGCGGGCGGCGCGTCCGCCCCGGCGAAAATTTCGCTGGCAGGCTGCGTGGGCATGCAGTATTTACAGGCGCGCAACATAGCCAGCGGGCGCGACGGTCTGGCAGACTTGTGGAGCCTGCTCTGCATAGGCTAAAGTGCGGGCACCGCCATTGGCCGCTGTCGGCATCGCCGACCTCAGGGCGGGAAGCCGTGCCCACCTCTCAACGGAGTCTTCGTTTGCTCTCGCTCATTCAAGCGGCCGGTTGGCCGATCTGGTTCATCATCCTGTGTTCCGTCATCAGCGTTGCCATCATCGGGGAGCGTTTCTGGACCTTGCGACGTTCGGCCGTCCTGCCGCCCAGCCTGTTTGCAGACACTGTTCAGGCGTACCGCGCACAAGGCCCCACGCCGGAGTTGATTACCAAGCTGGGCGAGAATTCGTTTCTGGGCAGGGTGTTTGCCGCGGGGTTTGCCAATGTGAATAGCTCGCGCGAGGTGATGAAGGAGTCCATGGAAGAATCCGGGCGCGGCGTCATGGTGGAGATGGAACGGTTCTTGACGGGCCTCGGAACAATCGCGACGGTTGCGCCGTTGCTCGGGCTGTTAGGAACGGTCGTCGGCATGATCGAAATTTTTGGCGCGTCCACAGCCCAGGGCCAGAACCCCGCCCAGCTCGCGCACGGCATCTCAGTTGCGCTCTACAACACGGCGGCGGGCATCGCAGTTGCCGTGCCCTCGCTGATCTTCTACCGGCATCTGCGCAGCAAGGTTGACGTGATGATTGTCGACATGGAGCAGCAGGGTATCAAGCTGGTTGAAACCATCCACGGGGACCGCGCGTGAACTTCAAGCGGGGCCGCTCGCGGGAAGAGCCCGAGATCAACTTCATTCCGCTGATTGATCTGCTGCTGGTCATTCTCATCTTTTTGATGGTGACGACCACCTACTCGAAGTACAACGAATTGCAGATCAATCTTCCTGAAGCGTCGGCTGAAAAATCGCCGGACCGTCCGCAGGTGATCAACATTGGTGTGGATGCCAACGGCAAATACGCCATCAACAACACCCCGGTCGTGTTCAGCAATGCGGACGCGTTTGCCAATCTGCTCAAGCAGGCTGCGTCGGCCGGCGGCATGAAGGATCCGGTGATAGCGATTGGTGCAGATGCCGGGGCGACCCACCAGGCTGTGGTCAATGTAATGGAAGCGTCGCGGCTGGTCGGTTTCACCAAAATTTCGTTTACCACGCAGGCCAAAGCGCCCCGCTGATCCCGCCACCATGGAAGCATGGTTCCTGCGGGAGTGGCAGCGAAACAGCCCCTGGCAGTTGCTGCTGCGTCCTCTTTCCTGGCTGTTCTCGCTGATCGTCTTCGTCCGCCGCCGGATGTTTCAGGCTGGCGTGCTCAAGTCTAGCAGGCTGCCGGTGCCAACCATTGTGGTTGGAAACATCACGGTAGGGGGCACTGGCAAGACGCCTCTCGTGCTGGCACTGGTGGGCCAGCTCGGCCGTGCCGGAAGGCGCTGCGGCATCGTTACAAGAGGGTATCGGCGTGCGGGTGGTTCGGCCGCCTCCCGTGATACTTTTCAGGTTGCGCCAGGTGCGCATCACTCGTCGTTTGGTGACGAAGCCATGTTGCTGGCCGATCGAAGTGGCGTGCCTGTATTTGCGGGTGCCGACCGTGCGGCCGCCGGCCGAGCGTTGTTGAGCTCGCATCCGGAGGTGGACACCATCATCTGTGACGACGGCTTGCAGCACTACGCCCTGGCACGGGACATTGAACTGTGCGTGGTCGATGGCGCCCGCGGGTTTGGCAATGGCTGCCTGCTGCCGGCCGGCCCGCTGCGGGAGCCGGTTTCCCGATTGGAAAGTGTGAGCGCGATTGTGGTCCACACAACGGAGCCGGCGTCGGACATTCTCGCGACGATACCTATGGAAGTTCCGCATCACGCCATGCGTCTGGGGCATGAAGTGTTTGTCGATATTGGCGGCAGCCGTGCTCTGTCTCCGGAAAAAGCGGCCACTGAATTCTCCGGAAAGCGCGTAACCGCGCTGGCCGGCACAGGCCATCCGGCGCGGTTCTTTGGGCATTTGCGCAGTCTCGGCGTGTCACTGCAAGATACCCGGGCGTTTCCCGATCACCACCCTTACACAGCCGAGGACATCGCGGGCATTGACGCCGAAATCATCCTGATGACTGAGAAGGACGCGGTAAAATGTACGCAATTCGCCGACGCCCGCATCTGGTTCATGAGGGTGGATGCGCTGGTGCCGGATTTACTGTGCACCGATCTGCTGGAACGCCTGTCCACTTTGGGGAAAATGTAATGTCGCTCGATCCGAAACTGTTGGAAATCCTCGTCTGTCCGGTCACCAAAGGTCCGCTGACCATGTCTGCGGACAAATCCGAGCTCATTTCCCTGTCGGCAAGGCTGGCATATCCGATCAGAGATGGCATACCCGTCATGTTGGTCGATGAGGCACGGGAGCTGCGGCAGGAAGAGATCCGCAGCTAAAGC
>CAYSKY010000063.1:0-3718 GCA_964431425.1 uncultured Burkholderiales bacterium | reverse complement strand
CGCCATGGCGGTTGGTGCGGCACGGCCCGCAAGCCCCGACATGAAATTCCAGATCGTCATCCCGGCAAGGCACGCGTCTACGCGACTGCCGGGCAAGCCGTTGGCTGACATTGGCGGCAGGCCCATGGTGGTGCGGGTGGCCGAACGGGCGGCGCAAAGCGGCGCGGACGGCATCGTCATTGCAACCGATCATCCGGACGTAAAGTCCGCCGTCGAGGAATTCGGCTGGCGGGCGCTGCTGACACGCACCGATCACCCGGCTGGCACCGACCGGATTGCTGAGGTGGTTGACACCCTCGACTTATCCGACGACACCATTGTGGTCAATGTTCAGGGGGACGAGCCGCTGATTGATCCGGCGGTGATCACCGCGGTGGCGCGCACACTCAGTCTCCGGCCAGACGCGGCAATTTCCACGGCGGCCCATCCCGTCGCGGATGCAGCGGAGTTTTTCAATCCGAACGTTGTCAAGGTGGTGTGCGACGCCGACGGTTTCGCCCATTACTTCAGTCGCGCCCCCATTCCTTTTGCGCGCGATCAATTTTCCCGCTCGAAAGATACGTTGCCGGACGGTTTTCCTGCGTTGCGTCATATCGGGCTCTATGCCTATCGTGCAAGCTTCCTGCGTCGTTACGCGTCGCTCGCACCTGCACCTACAGAGCGCTTTGAATCACTGGAGCAGTTGCGCGCCCTGTATCACGGGTATCGGATCGCGGTGGCGATGTGGCCGGGTGCACTGGCTCCCGGCGTGGATACGCCGGAGGATCTGGAGCGCGTGCGCGCGGTGTTTGCAAGTAAAATGAATCATTAACCAAACAAGAAAACGGGGAGAAGGCGATGCGTCTCATTCTGTTGGGCGGACCGGGAGCCGGCAAGGGTACGCAGGCCACTTTCATTAAGGAAAAGTTCGGCATTCCGCAGATTTCCACCGGCGACATGCTTCGGGCCCACGTAAAGAACGGTACGGCACTCGGTGTCGCCGCCAAAAAGATCATGGATTCGGGGGCGCTGGTCTCCGATGAAATCATCATCGGCATGGTGAAGGAACGGATTACCGAGCCCGACTGCGCCGGAGGGTTCCTGTTCGACGGTTTCCCGCGCACGATCCCGCAGGCGGATGCCATGAAGAATGCCGGCATCAAGCTGGACTTCGTGGTTGAGATTGCAGTGGAAGACGCCGAGATCATCGAACGCATGTCCGGCCGACGCGCGCATCTGCCTTCGGGCCGCACCTACCATATCAAGTTCAATCCCCCCAAGGTTGCCGGCAAGGATGACGTGACCGGCGAGGAACTGGTACAGCGTGATGATGACAAGGAAGAGACCGTCAAGAAGCGCCTTGATGTCTATCACCAGCAGACAGAACCACTGATTGATTACTACGGCAAGTGGGCGGCGTCAGGTGTGACCGGCGCCCCCAGGTATGTTCGAATCGCGGGCGTGGGCCGCGTTGAGGAAATCCGCGACAAGATATTTGCTGCTCTGGCCTGAAGCCGCAACGCACCCCGCGCAGGCGGGGTTTTCTTTGTGCAATTGCCGGTACCCTGCCTGCACAGGGGCCTTGGTGAGTGTGAAATGTCCGCCCGAAACGCTTTTTATGCCCAATCCGGCGGGGTTACCGCCGTCATCAATGTGTCGGGCCAGGCTGTCATCGAGACCTGCCGCAAATTTCCCAAGAAAATCGGCAAGGTCTATGCCGGTCGCAACGGCATCATCGGGGCGCTGACGGAAGATCTGATCGATACGTCAAAGGAGCCGCCGGCCAACATCAAGGCGCTTGGCTACACTCCCGCGGGTGCGTTCGGGTCCTGCCGGTACAAGTTGAAATCGCTCGAGCAGAACCGCCGTGAATATGAGCGGCTCATTGAAGTGTTCAAGGCCCACGATATTGGCTATTTTTTCTACAACGGTGGTGGTGACTCCGCCGATACGTGCCTGAAAATTTCGCAGTTGTCGGAAGCCATGGGTTATCCGTTGATCGCAGTGCATGTGCCCAAGACCGTGGACAACGATCTGCCCATCACGGACTGTTCACCGGGCTTTGGCTCGGTTGCCAAGTATGTTGCGGTTTCGATGCGCGAGGCGGGGTTGGATGTGGCCTCCATGGCCAAGACCTCCACCAAGGTATTCGTACTGGAGGTAATGGGCAGGCACGCCGGCTGGATCACCGCCGCATGCGGGCTGGCCGCGGAGAAGCAGGGGGATGCACCGCACATACTGTTGTTTCCCGAGATCACGTTCGAACCGCAAAAGTTTTTGGCGCGGGTCGACGAGTCTGTACGCAAGCACGGCTTTTGTGCCATTGGTGTTTCCGAAGGCCTGCAGGGCGCGGACGGAAGATTTGTGGCCGAGTCCGGGCTGGTGGATGCGTTTGGCCATGCCCAGTTGGGTGGCGTCGCACCGGTGATTGCCAACCTCGTCAAGCAGGAACTGAAACTCAAGTATCACTGGGCGGTTGCGGACTACCTGCAACGCGCGGCCCGGCATATCGCGTCCAAGACGGATGTCGAGCAAAGTTATGCGCTCGGCAAAGCGGCGGTTGAATACGCCGTGAAGGGAATGAATGGCGTGATGCCGGCGGTAAAGCGCCTCTCTTCCCGACCCTACAAGTGGGAGATTATTCCGGCACCGCTGACAGAAATTGCCAATCGCGAAAAGAAAATGCCGCGAGACTTCATAGCGCCTGATGGACTTCATATCACCCAGAAGTGCCGCAATTACCTGCAGCCTTTGATTGCCGGCGAGGCTTACCCGCCCTATGACCGGGGCCTGCCCGCCTACGTGACCCTCAAGAACGTCGCCGTTCGGAAGAAGCTGAAGCCTTTTTCAGTCTAGTTGCGATACCACGCGCCTGACGGGCGGCGTTGGCAACCGCTACCGGCCAGACTTTCAAACTCAAGCACTGGCGCGGCTTTCCAGCCGAAAAGGCCATGGAAGCCGCGCCAGTGCTTGATCCCGCAGCATGGCGGCATCTGACAACCCAGGTTTACAGAGTGAAAACGGGTTCTCCCTTGACGCTCTCCTCTGCTAAAATCGTGCGGTTTTGCACAGTCCTGTCTCAGCAGGCTGACAAGAAGACTCAGTTTTTCGTTCGCAACAAACCGCATCAATCTCACCGGGAGTGAAATAAATGGATAACGGACTCATCTTTGCCTTTGCCTGCGCGCTGGTGGCGCTGGCATATGGCGCGTGGCAGACCAAGTGGATCCTGTCGCAGCCGGACGGTAACGACCGCATGCGCGAAATCGCCGCCGCGATTCAGGCGGGCGCCAAGGCGTACCTCAACCGCCAGTACACCACCATCGGTATCGTCGGTGCCGTGCTGTTTGTAGTGATCGGCATCTTGCTGGGATGGACGACGGCGGGTGGTTTTGCCATCGGTGCGATTGCGTCCGGTCTCGCCGGCTATGTCGGCATGAACGTGTCGGTGCGCGCGAACGTTCGCACCGCCGAGGCGGCTCGCAGCGGGGTGAATGCGGCGCTCAATATTGCCTTCAAGGGCGGCGCCATCACCGGCATGCTGGTGGTCGGCCTGGGCTTGCTTTCGGTGGTCGGCTTTTATTATTTCCTGGTGGGTGGCGGCCAGCACGGCGTGAGCGTGGGTGAACTTATCAAACCGATGATCGGCCTCGCCTTCGGCTCCTCGCTCATTTCAATCTTCGCGCGCCTTGGCGGCGGTATCTTTACCAAGGGCGCCGACGTTGGCGCGGACCTGGTT
>CAYSKY010000062.1:10761-11173 GCA_964431425.1 uncultured Burkholderiales bacterium | reverse complement strand
CTCTTGAACTTGCCGAACAGCGCATTGACCGAGGCATACCACGCCATGTGCGCCGCAGTGTGCGTGAATTGGTAGGGGCCGGCCACGTCGCCGCAGGCAAAGATGTTGGGGTAGATGGTCTCCAGGTACTCGTTGGTTTCCACCACACGTGTGGCCGGGATGCCCAGTTCCTCGAGGCCAAAGCCCTTGGTGTTGGCGATGCGTCCCACCGCGCAAAGAATCTCGTCGAAGGCGATGCGCTTTTCCTGGCCTTCACTTTCGACGATGAGGAATTTCTCGCCGTTTTCCACCACCACCTGTTTGGCCTTGTGGCTCACCAGCACATTCACGCCTTCCGCGCGGAATTTGGCTGCCACCATGGCCGAAACCTCCGCGTCCTCGCGGATCATGATGCGCGGCTGCATTTCCACCT
>CAYSKY010000062.1:0-10751 GCA_964431425.1 uncultured Burkholderiales bacterium | reverse complement strand
TCGCCCAGCACCACCAGGCGCTTGGGCAGCTTGCGGATGTTCCAGATGTTGTCGGAGGTCAGCGGGCTCACCTCGGCCAGGCCCGGAATCGGCGGCACGAACGGGCGCGCGCCGGTGGCAATGACGATGTTCTTGGTGGTGAGCGTCTGTTTGCTGCCGTCGGGTTTGGTGATTTCCACTTCCCAGGGCGTGACGATCCGGGCGGTGCCCTGCACGCAATCCACACCCAGCCCGGAATAGCGTTCGACCGAGTCATGCGGCTCAATGTCGGTGATCACCTTTTGCACCCGCTCCATCACTTCCGCGAAATCCCATTGCGCGCTGGCGCTGGCGATGCCGAATTCTTTTGCGCGTGAAATGTGATTCAACAGCTTGGCCGAACGGATCAGCGCCTTCGAGGGCACACAGCCGGTGTTGAGGCAATCGCCGCCCATCTGGTGGCGTTCCACCAGTGTTACTTTGGCTTTGACAGCGGCGGCAATATAGGAGGTGACCAGTCCCGCCGAACCGGCGCCGATGACCACCACGTTGCGGTCGAAGTGCGCCGGCTTCCGGTCGGCCCACTTCGCGTAGACCTTGCGCGCCTTTACGCCGTCGATGATTTTCTTGGCGATGATCGGAAAGATCCCCAGCAGCACAAAGGCGCCGATGAGACCCGGCGACAGAATGCCGCGTAGCGAGGTGATCTGCGCCAGTTCCTTGCCGGCGTTCACGTACACCACCGTGCCGGCCAGCATGCCCAGTTGCGAGACCCAGTAAAACGTCCAGGTCTTCATGGAGGTGAGTCCCATCACCAGGTTGATGAGGAAGAACGGAAAGGCGGGCACCAGCCGCAGCGTGAAGAGATAAAAGCCACCCTCCTTTGCAACGCCGTCATTGATCGGTTTCAGGCGGTCGCCGAATTTGGCCTGCACCCAGTCGCGCAAGGCGTAGCGCGACACCAGGAATGCCAGGGTGGCGCCTATGCTGGATGCGAACGACACGATGATGGTGCCGCCGACCAGGCCAAACACCGCCCCTGCCACCAGCGTCAGCAATGTGGCGCCGGGAATCGACAGCGCGATGGCGACGATGTAAAAGCCCATGAACGCGGCAATGGTCTCCAGCGGATGCGACTGGTAAAAACCCAGAATGTCCGACTGCCGCGCCTTCAGGTAATCGAGGGTGAGGAAGCGCCCGAGGTCGAACACGAAGAACGCGGCGATCAGTGCCACCACAACCAGAACGATGAGAACTTTGCTTTTTTTCATACTGCCTTCCTGATGAGCCGGGCGGTGACCCGGCGGGGTGCGGCGGCCGGGATCAGCCGGCTTTAGGCCCGTTGCGTCCGCGGGTAGTGCGGGCTGTTTTGGTTGCCGGCTTCGCTGCCTCGCCGGTGCGTGTACGTTTGATGACGCGAGCCTCCGATGCGTTCGCTTTCTTGGTCGGGGCAGCAGGGCTTTTCATTTCACTGCCGCTGTTTAAAAAGTCGCCGCGCAGGTCCACGGTCTGGCGTTTGCCCACGTCGTGAAAGTGCCGGTCCAGCCATTCCTCGGCCGCTGCGCGGCCCCGGTCGCGCAACAACTCCAGAAAGCCCCAGTCGGTGCACATCTTCGACGCGGACGACAGGTCGGAAAGATATTTGTCGGCGCGCAGCGAATGGATGAGCACGTATTTCATCTGGTCGCGGTACTGTTCCTTCAACCAGCCTTCGTCCAGCAGTTTCTGCACAAAAGCCACGGCACGCAGTTCCTTGATGAGCGAGGAATTGAAGCTCACCTCATTGAGGCGGTCTTCGATCTCGTGCTGGGTGGTGGGGGTGCCGCGGCGGACAATCGGGTTGATGTGCACGATCAGCACATCGCGTGCGTCGGTGTTGTAGAACAGCGGGAACAGCGAGGGATTGCCCATGTAGCCGCCATCCCAGTAGGGTTCGCCGTCGATCTGCACGGCCTGGTAAAGGAAGGGCAGGCAGGCCGAGGCCATCACCGCGTCTGCGGTCACCTCGTGCGTGTTGAACACCCGCACGTTGCCGGTTTCCACGCTGGTGGCGGAGAGGAACAGCTTGGTCTTCTGGCAGTGGTGCAACTCATCAAAGTCGATCTGGTCTTCGAGAATGTCTTTGAGCGGATTGAAATTGGTGGGGTTGAGCTGGTACGGCGAGAACGTATTGGTAATCGTCTTGAAGAACTGGAACGCCACGCCGGCGTCGTTGTTCCAGTGCGTGGCGGGCGACTCCCAGGGCATGGGGCGCAACGGGGAGTACATCGCACCGGCCTCAGCGATGGCACGCCAGAACTTTTCCAGCCCTGCCCGGGCCTCGTCAGCCCCGCCTTTGTGCAGGCCGTAAGCCAGCACCACCGCATTCATTGAGCCGGCGCTGGTGCCGGAGACGCCATCAAAGCGCAGCCGGCCATCCTCCAGCAGGTGATCCAGCACGCCCCAGGCGAATGCGCCGTGGGCGCCGCCGCCTTGCAGGGCCAGGTTGATGGTCTTGGTGCCGGCGGGCGCCTTGCCGGGGTGGGAGTGCGCGTGTGCGGGTTTGCGGGCCATGGGTCTTTCCGTTGATGGGGCGGGTGATGCAAGTTAACCCCTGCCTTGGTCGGCGGCAAGGGCGGACGATTACAGCCGATTGCGCCTCAGGCGCAGACCGAGGGGGCGCGCACCAGTCCCAGCGCGTGCGGCGCCGCAAAGGCAGGGCCTTCGTTGATGCGTTTGAAATACGAATGGTGTGCAGGCGAACCAGCCGGCCAGGTGGCCAGAAAGGCCTGTTCGAATGCCGCGACGTCATAGTGCACCGGCAGGGCATCGACATGCACGCCGCCAAACACGTCACCGTATTGCGCGACGCCATCCGGCGCGGCATGAACCGAGATGCGGGTGAGAAGGCCGTATTGCGTGTACGCGAAGTTGGGCATGCCGGCCGCGCCGTTGTTGATCACGAAGTGCCGCCCATCGGGCGCCGCAAACCGGCGGAAGGTCGGCAGACAGGTGTGGCTGGACGCAAAGCCGGCGAGGCCTGCCTCGCGGCAGACGGCGTGCAGCCACTCCACATTGACGGAGTCATGCAAGGCGTCGTGGGCAAACCGCCAGCCGGACAGTGACTCGGCATCACCATGGACGATGCCAAAGCGTTGGCCGCCGACTTCGGCCACGGCGTGCATGGGTAGCATCGATACCCGATCCGCCAGCGTCGCCAATGCGGGCGTGGATCGGGCCACGGCGCGCAGGCGCCGCATGATCTGGTTCGAGCGCTCGACATCGGCGTCGTCCACGTAGTCCGGGTAGGCGCAGCCGCAGCCCGCCTCATCTGCATTGGCGGCCAGTTCAGTCTCGACGTTGCCCCGCAGCGCCACGTGCTGCAGCACCACGCTGTTGATGCCTTCAAACGCCATCGGCTCGGCGTTGAACCAGTTGAAGTCGCCGTTGAACACCAGCGTCGGCTCAGCCGGCTCGCGCATCGCCATGCGCAGGATTTCCTCCAGCGCCGGCAGGTTGCCGTAGAGACCTCCGATGACATAAACAGTTTGGGCACGAACGTCCGCTTCCCGGCCGAAAACCGAGGGTGAATAGCGATAGCTGAGCGGGCAGGAACGGCCGGGGGTCATGGCATCGATGGGGCAAACTCAAGCACCGGCGCGGCCTGCAGGCCGAAAATGCCCGGAACGCCGCGCCATTGCTTGAGTTTTTGTTTAGGGAACTTCTAGAAATCGTCGCGAGCGGTCAAAGTTCGCGTCGAGGAGCGGACGCGTACGAGAGTACGCAGACGAATTTGGCAAATCCGGGAGGTGCGAAATTTGACTGCGCAGTAGGTTAATAGAAGTTCCCTTTACTCGGCCGCCACTAGCGAGGCAGTAATCCGGCCGTCCTCATCCAGTGCGCCGCCGCACGATGACCCCTGGCCGGCGGTGCAGCCGTAGCAATGGTCGCGCACCACGATCGGGTTGCCGAGCAAGTCCACGTCCATGAGTTCGCGCAGGTGGGTTCGCAATTGCGTGCCATGCTGCAGCGGCAGGCCCAGCATCTGGTTGAAGTCGCAGTCGTACACAAACCCCTGATAGTCCACCGAGAGCAGCGAACGGCACATCACACTTTCCAGGTTGTGCGACTGGAAATTAGCCACCAGCAGGTCCATGTAGCCTTCGAACTCACCTTTGGAGATCAACGTGGAACCGAAACGCTGGATGGGCATGTTGGTGATGGTGTAGAGGTGATTGAAAACGATGCCGAAATTCTGCGAAAGCAGGCGGTGGTAGTCGGCTTCGAGTTGCTCCTGCGCCGGCGGCAGCTTCGGGCCCTGCGGATTGAACACCAAGTTCAGGGTAAGCCCGGTACCGGGATGGCCGTAGCCGAGCGCGTTGAGTTTTTTCAGCGCGGCGATCGACGCTTCGAACACGCCTTCGCCCCGCTGTTTGTCGACGTTCTCCTGTGAGTGACAGGGGAGCGATGCGGTGATCTCGACCTGCTGGCCGGCCAGGAAGTCGGCAAGGTCTTCGTGGCCCGGCTCCTCGAGGATCGTCAGGTTGCAGCGATCGATCACCCGAACATTCATGCCGCGGGCGGCCTTCACCAGCGCCCGGAAATGGTCATTGAGCTCCGGTGCACCGCCGGTGAGGTCCAGCGTGGAAACGCCGGAGGCGCGCATGAAGGCGATTACCTCATCGATGGTGTCCCCCGACATCATTTCGCGGCGATCCGGGCTTGCATTGACGTGGCAGTGCAGGCACGCCTGGTTGCACCGGTAGCCGAGGTTGACCTGCAGGGTGTCCAGGGCTTTGCGGCGTATGTGCGGAAAACCGCGTGATCTCATCAGGTGCAGGGTTTGATGCATAAAGTGCCTGTCAGGGAGAGTGGGCGAATCATAGACGGGATGGGGTGATACGTCGATACGGCGAAAGATGGATGCGGGCCATTCGCCACAATCGCGGGATGGGAAAAACCATGGGTCGGCGGACCGGCGGTTTCCTGACGCAGGCGGCCGTTCGGCCCGCATTAGAATGGGTCATGCCAATACAACTGAGAAGCCCCGCCCTGCTGACGCCACTGATCCGTGCCGTGGGTGTTTTGCTTTGCACGTGGCTGTTGGCTGCACCGGGGCTGGCGGGGGCGCAGGCCTGGCCGGCAAAGCCCCTACGCTGGCTGGTGGCTTATCCGGCGGGTGGCGGGTCGGACTTTCTCGCGCGCACCCTGGCGCCCCAACTATCAAAACAGCTTGGCCAGCCCATCGTCATCGACAACCGGCCGGGTGCAGCCGGCATCATCGGTACCGAACAAGCTGCCAAAGCGCACGCGGATGGCTCTACGCTGTTGTCCGGCGACAACGGGGCGATGATTTTCAACGAAGCGCTCTACCGCAAGCTGCCCTATTCGCCGGCCGACTTCGCGCCGGTGGGCTTCATGGCCTATTTCCCGCTCATCCTGGTCGCCAACCCGGCGGCCGGCTTTACCGATGTGCGGCAGTGGCTGGACGCCATGAAAAAACAGCCTTCGAAGTACAGCTACGCGTCACCAGGTGTGGGCTCGCCCCACCACCTGGCGATGGAGTTGCTGAAACAGCGGGCCGGCATCGAGTTGCTGCATGTGCCCTACCGCGGCACGGCGATGGCGGTGCAGGATGTGATCGCCGGGCAGGTACCCATTGCACTGCTGGACACCGCCGCCGGCCTTGCGCAGATTCGCGCCGGCAAGCTGCAGGCGCTGGCAGTGCTGACGGGGCGGCGCATTCGCGCGTTGCCCGAGGTACCCACGCTGGCCGAGATCGGCCTGCGCGAAGTCGAGGCCACTGCGTGGCAAAGCCTGTTCGTGCCCAAAGGCACGCCCGCGGAGGTGGTAGCGAGCCTCGCTGGCGAGATGAACAAGGCCATGCAGGTTCCGGAGGTGAAGGCGCGCCTGGAGGACTTCGGCCTCGAGGTCGCCCCGGGCGGCCCGGCCGCGCTGGCCGATTTGCTGCAGCGTGAAACCACGTTCTGGCACGCGCTCATCAAAGCGCGCAAGCTGTCGGCAGACTAGCCGTCGGCGGCCGACACCGATCCCGGCGCCGGATGCGCGGCAGATACCGAGTAGCCACATGCCCAAGCGTTCCCTTTCCCTGTCCAAGGTGTACCGCCTGCTGGAGCCGGGCCCGGTGGTGTTGCTGACAACTTCCCTCAAGGGAAAACCCAACGTCATGACCATGTCGTGGCACACGATGATCGACTTCGAGCCGCCGCTGGTCGGGTGCGTTGTCAGCAATCGCGATTACAGTTTCGAGGCGCTCAACCGGACAGGGGAGTGCGCGCTCAATATCCCTACTTCGGAACTGGCAACCCAGGTGATTCAATGCGGCAATTCCACCGGGCACAATACCGACAAGTTCAGGAAATCGGGACTCACCGCCGTGCCCGCCTCATTGGTGAGCGCACCGCTGATCGACGAGTGTTACGCGAGCCTGGAGTGCCGGGTGTCTGATCGGCGCCTCATGAACAGCTACAACCTGTTCGTGCTGGAGGTGGTGGCCGCCTGGATCGACCGGACGGTCAAGACGCCGCGCACCTTGCATCATCGCGGGTATGGCCGCTTCATGATTGCCGGCGATGAGATCAAACTGCGCTCTCGCATGAAATGAACGCACTGTAAAACCTGCAACAGGGAGATGCCGGACCGATGAGCATGATTGACCTTGCCCACCTGCGGCAATGGGTGGGGCGTACGCACACCGACGTTGATATCGCGGCGCTGCGGCATGCCCGGTTGATGGCAGCGACCATCGGGCAGCCGGGCAACCCGCTGCAAACCGGTGATGCGCTTCCACCGTTGTGGTACTGGATCTTCTTTCTGGAAGGATCGCCCGCATCGCAACTGGGGCCGGACGGGCATGCCGCACGCGGCGGGTTCCTGCCGCCGGTGCCGCTGCCCAATCGCATGTGGGCGGGTGGCCGAGTGGCGATGGAGGCGCCTATTCCCATCGGGGCCGCCATCGACAAGCGCTCGCAGGTGCTCAGCGTCGACCTGAAGCAGGGGCGCAGCGGTGAACTGGTGTTTGTCACGGTGCTGCATGAAGTCTTTGTCGATGGGGTGCGCTGCATACGGGAAGAACACGACATCGTTTACAAGGGGGTGGGTTCGCCCGATGCCGCAGCGCCCGCCGGGTCGCCCGGGTATGGGGAGCACCAGCGGACCTGGCTGCCGGATACCTTGCTACTGTTCCGCTATTCGGCCCTGACATTCAACGGCCACCGCATTCACTACGACGCCGATTACTGCCGGACGGTGGAGGGATACGAGCATCCGGTGGTCCATGGACCGCTGGTGGCGACAATGCTGGCCGGCTTTGCGCAAGAGGTGGCGGGTAAACCGCTGCGTTGGTTCCATTACCGCGGCCTGTGTCCGGCATCGCTGGGCGCGCCACTTAGCCTGCATCTGGCGGCGGAGGGGGAGACCATGCATGCGTGGTGCCGTCTCGCAGACGGGCGGGTCAGCATGCGGGCCCAGGCAGGATTTGCGCAGAACTAGCGCGCCCGGCGCGGTGCGGGCCTGTCCAGCCAGTCGAGGATAACCGCGTACAGCGTTTCGGACTTCACCGGCTTGGCGATGAAATCGTCCATGCCGGCGGCAAAACAGGCGGCTTTGTCTTCGACGAAGGCATTGGCGGTCATGGCAATGATGGGAACGTCCGCGCCGCAATCGAGCCCGCGGATCCGGCGGGTCGCATCGGGACCATCAAGGCGCGGCATTTGCATGTCCATCAGAATCAGGTCGTAGCTGCGCAGCGCGGCCATTTCCACCGCTTCCATCCCGTCGATGGCCAGGTCGACCTTCAGTCCCACCGACTCGAGCAGGCTGGTGGACACCTCCTGGTTGATCGGTTCGTCCTCCACCAGCAGAAGCGCCGCGCCGCGATGGCGCGATTGCAGTGCCTGTGCGGCCGCTTCCCCCTGCGGTGTCGCGCCGGACTGGCCTGGTACCTGCAAGTCCCGTTGCAGGCTGACAGTGAACCAGAACAGGCTGCCTTCGCCCAATCTGCTTTCGACGCCGATTGTGCCGCCCATTTTTTCAACCAGGCGCTTGCAAATCGACAGACCGAGGCCGGTGCCGCCGTACTTGCGTGTCATGGAATTGTCGGCCTGTTCGAAGGAGGTGAAGAGCTTGGCCACGATATCCGGATCGATGCCGATGCCGTCATCCTGAACCTCGTAGCGCACCAGCATCCGCTCGGGGTTTGCCTCCAGCAGCCCCGCCCGAACGGTGACGCTTCCATGCGCCGTGAACTTGATGGCGTTGCCCACCAGATTAAGCAGCACCTGCGACAGGCGCAGCGGATCGCCGCGCACATTGAGTTCTGCCACGCCCGGTGCCAGCTGGATATGCAACGGCAGCCCCTTCTCCGCGGCACGTGCACCGATCAGGCTGCGCACATTTTCCGTCACGGAGCCCAGCTTGAAGCGCGTGTCTTCCAGCACCAGGCGCTCGGCTTCGATCTTGGAAATATCCAGAACATCGTTGATGACCGACAGCAGGTGGCGCGCCGCCCCCAGCGCCTTGCGCAGCTGGTCCACGGTCTTCGGATCGGTGGAGCGGCGCATGGCCAGGTCGGTGAAGCCCATGATGGCGTTCATCGGCGTGCGCAACTCGTGGCTCATGTTGGCGAGGAAGGCGCTCTTGGCACGGCTGGCCGCCTCCGCCGCCTCCTTGGCCACCAGCAGTGCTTCCGTGCGCGATTGCACCAGCGCCTCCAGGTGTTCGCGGTGTTCCCGCAGTTCGTCCTCCAGGCGCTTGCGATCAGTGATGTCGAGTATCGTGCCGCGCACCTCGGTGATCGCGCCCTTGGCATCGCGCAGGAACTCGCCGCGTACCTGGGCCCAGCGATGGGCGCCGGTGGATTGCACCACTTCGGCGTCAAAGGTGAACGGGGTTCCGGCCGCGCGGCTTTGCTCCACGCTGACCATCATCCGGTCCCAGCTTTCGCGGGTGAAATAGTTGCGGATCTCCGGATAGCCGGCCGGCGGCAACGCGGGATCGCGCCCGAACAGCCGGTAGATCTGCGCCGAACAGCGGGCGGTGTCGGTTGCGGGCTGCCATCCCCAGCTGCCCATGCCGGCAAGGCGCTGCGCTTCCAGCAGTTCCGCCTCGCTGGCGCGCAGTTCGGCCTCCACACGCTTGCGGCCGGAGATGTCCGAAAACAGCGCCACCAGGTGCGGTTCGCCGTTAACCCGCACGTTCATGGAGGAAACCAGCAGCGTGCCGGTTTCACCCGACTTGCCGCGGAAGCTCGCCTCGAAGTCGTACGTAGAGCCCTCGCGCTGCAGGTTTTCCACAAAGCGCACGCGATCGTCATCGCATACCCACATTCCCAGTTCCCGGGTGGTCCTGCCGAGCATTTCTTCCCGGTTGAAACCGAACAGGCGCTGGGCGCTTTCGTTCACATCCACGAAACGACCGTCCGATTGCCGGGCGATGCACATGCCGATCAAACTGGCCTGGAACACGGCCGCGAAGCGGGCTTCGCTCTGCCGCAACGCATCCTCGGCGCGTTTGCGATCGGTGATGTCGCTGATCACGCCGACCAGGTGCGGTACGCCGTTCATCGTCACCCTGGCGCTCGAAATTGCCGCCGTGCCCAGCACGCCGTCCTTGCGCCGGAATGTCGGCTCGCCTTCGTAATGCGCGCCGGGCTTTTGCATCGCATCCAGCATTTGGATCCGCTGCGCCGGGTCCGCCCACAGACCCAGCTCAAACGTGGTCCTGCCGATGACTTCATCCAGCTGGTAACCGAGAATTTCCAGGAACCCATCGTTGACGTCGACGATATGGCCGTTGTCGGCACGGGCGATGCACATGCCAATCAGACTGGTTCGGAACATGGTGGAAAAGCGAACTTCGCTTTCTGCGAGCGCGGTGACCGCGACGCGCTGACGGCGCTTGGCGAGGAACATCAAGCGGCTGCCGGCGAGTGTGACCAGTAGCGCCAGGCTGGCAAAAATGATTGTGGCCAGACATTCACGCCGCCAGTCGGCGAGGTAGTCGTCGGTGGCCAGACCCACGATGACGTAGAGCGGATAGGGCTTTACGCGGTGGTAGGCGTTGGATCGTTCGATCTGATCCAGGGCAGTCCGCGCGATATATACCCCCGCGTCCGGCGACGCGGCGACAGCTGCTTTCAGCTCATTGGAGACTGAACGGCTGCCAACTACCGGTTCGCCGCTGGCTGCGGCCGAAGCCCGGGCGACCAGCGCCAGGTCCTGGGTGCGCAGGGTCGCGGCACCCTGGCGCCCCAGATTGATCACGGAAAAGTCCTGGCGAAACTTCTCCGACGACAACCCCGCATACACAACGCCGGCGAATTCACCGCTGGGGCCGTAGAGGCCGCGCACCAGCACCAGCGCCCAGGTGTTGCTGATGCGCGTGAGCACCGGGCCGTATATCACCAGATCAGATTTCGGCCGGCTCTTGAACTCGCTGAAATAGGGTCGGTCGGCGTGGCTGAGCGCGCTGCCAGAGGGGATGCCCGGGCCATGGCGCACGATGCCGCCGGCATCGGTGGCACGCAGGCTGGTCAGTTCCGGCAACAGTGTTTGTTGCTGCTGCAGGAATGCGCTGAAGGTTACAGGGTTGAGTCGGCCCTCGCGCTCAATCTCTCGGTAAGCCTCCAGTTCGGCCGAGCGCAGGACGAGGTCTGTGCGCGAGATGGTCTCGGCGACCTGTTTTTCCAGCAGTTGCGCGATATTCTGGGTCGCGACGTTGGCGCGGGAACGGTAGTGCTGCCAACCCTGTTCCATCGATAGCGCGGCAAACCC
>CAYSKY010000061.1:0-11176 GCA_964431425.1 uncultured Burkholderiales bacterium | reverse complement strand
GCGGCATTCGGCGCATCGCGGTCTCTGACGATGGCAGCGGCATCCCGCCCGGCGCGGGTGTCGGCTTCAAAAATGATGGTGTACATCCGCAGGCGCCAGCCTTCGGCGGGCTTGCCGTAGCGAAGTTCCACCTCGGCGTTGCGGGCGTTTGTGGCGGGTTCAGGCATGTTCAAGGCTTCCGATCCATTGGAGACGCGTCACACTGCCACCTTGGCGCAAGTGTCGCGCAACGGTGTTGATCCCGGTCAGCCGCCGCGCACGGATCAGTTGACCCGCGACCAGGCGGGACCACCACCGTCTGCAGCACCGCGATCATGGCAGGTGATGCAGTTTGTCACGAACAACTGCCGGCCGCGCTGTTCGTCGGCGCTGAGCGTGGCCACCGCGCGCGACAGCGGGATGTCGCCGCGCACGAAGGGAAAGGCGCTGCGATAGCGCTGGTGTTCCGGCCAGCCGTTTTCGTCGGTGTGGTAGCGGGTGTTGCGGGCCCGCCTGACCAGGAATTCGCTGTCGATAAACCGGGCGACGGCATCGATTTCCGCGGTGGTGAGCACGTTGGCAAAAGAGCGCATGGCAGTGCCGGGGATGCCTTCGCGGATGACCGTCGTGATCCGCGGCAGCGGCAGCGCGCTGCGCGGAGTCGCCTGGAAATTCCGCGGACGGGGTTGCAGTACGCTGGCAGCGACGGTGGCCGCATCGCCGGAATAGCCGTGGCAGAAATAGCAGCGAAAGTTGTAGATGCGGCGGCCGGTTTCAATGTCATCCGGTGCCGGTGCGGTAACCTCCGCGCCGGCAGCCAGCAAGCAAGCCGCGGCCAGCAGGGCAAGGCCGCGCAGGCCGCCGATATTCACTTCCGTCCGTGTGCGGAGGTACCCGAGATGTTTTCCATCCCGCCGCCAATGACCTGGGTGCGCAGGTATTCCACCACCGCTTCGATGTCTTCGGGGGCCAGCTGGCCGGCGAATCCCTTCATGGCGGTGCCGGATTTACCGACCGCCACGGCGGCCACCATGCGGTCACGTGTCAGTTCGCGCAGGCGCTCGGGTGCGTTGAGGTCGGGCACCTTCGCGCCCGGGGCGCCCTGCGCCTTCTTTGGCAACTCGCCGCCGCGACCATCGATGCCGTGGCACTCCACACACAGGTGTCCATAAAGAGTGCGGCCCTTGGTGAGCGCCGGTGAGGCCGCCTTCTCGACAAAATTGCTGCGCACGTAACGCGCCAGTCCGTCGATGTCCGCGTCATTGAGCTGCGTTTTCCAGCCCACCATGGCGGTGCCCGCCTTGCCTTCGCGGGTGATGGCGGAGATATAGGCAACGGTCAAGCGCTCCTTGAGTTTCGGGTCGGTGAAGTTGGCGGGCGGCGGAATCAGGCTGCCGCGCGCGCGGCTCTGGCCGTCGCCGCCGTCGCCATGGCACACCGAACAATAGTTGTGATACAGGCCGGCCGGGGTGGTTTTGCCCACATGTTTGCGATCGCCCGCATGGGCGCCGTGTTGCATCGTGGCGAAGAAAATCGCGGCGGCCAGCACCCACATCGGGCGGGATGATGAAAGGCGGAAACGGCGGGAGGAGGACGGCATGGGGTGTGATTCCAATCTTGAAGTTGTTTGATTTATCCGGCTCGACTGGGTGTTTGGATCACGCAAGAATCAGCGCGGCCCGGTGTTTGCTTTCATCCATACGCCAAACAATCGTGGCGGATTCTAGCCGACATGCCGGACGCAACGTCGCGCCGCATGCAACTGGAGCAGGCAAATGAATATGAAAACCGGTGTTGCACTTCTCGTCTCCTTGATCGCGTTGCTTTCCGGCTGCGCGGCACCGCCACCGGTTGTGCCGGTCGCGTCGGCACCACTGGTGTTTCCGCCGCCGCCGGATGAACCGAGGCTGATTTTCGAACGCACCATCTACGGCTCAGCAGATGTCGTGCCACAAACCTCTTCGGGCGAGTTCAAGCGTCTTGTTACCGGCGAAGTAAGGGGTGGCGAGGGTCTGGGAAAGCCGTACGCCGTGGCAGTCTGGAAAGGCCGCATGTACGTCTCTGATTCCGCTGACCGCTATGTGCGCGTATTCGACATTCCGGCCGGACGTCACTACCGGGTGGGGGAGTCTGACCCGGGCCGGCTGTTCAAGCCGCTGGGGATTGATGTGGATGGCGCCGGAAATTTATACGTGGCCGATGCCACGCTCAAAGTCGTGGCGGTGTATGACGAGTCCGGAAAATTCCGCCAGTCCATCGGCGGGCCGACCTGGTTTGATCGCCTTTCCAGCGTGACCGTCGATAGGGAAGGGCGCCATCTGTACGTCACCGATATCGGCGGTGTGTCCTCCGAGAATCACCGCATTCGCGTGTTTGACGCACAGAGCGGAAAACACCTGCGCGATATCGGCAGGCGCGGCGGCGGCCCGGGCGAACTGAACCTGCCGCGCGATGTGGCGATAGGCAAAGAAGGCCTGCTGTACGTGGTGGACAGCGGCAACTTCCGCATCCAGGTATTCACGCAAGGTGGCGAATTCGTGCGTATGTTCGGGTCGGTCGGCAAGCAGTTCGGCCAGTTCGCACGGCCGAAGGAAATCGCGTCCGACAAGGCCGGCAACATGTATGTGGTGGATGCGGCCTTCGGCAACTTCCAGATATTCCGTGCCGACGGCACGCTGCTGATGTTCGCAGGCACGCGCTCGGAGCGCGACGGTCCCGCGCGCTACATGCTGCCTTCCGGCATCTATGTTGATGAGGACGATCGCGTGTATCTGGTCGACCAGTGGTTTCGCAAAGTGGATGTCTATCGGCCCGCCACGCTGCCAACCGGCGAGGGATTTCTGGCGCGTCGTCCGGCGGCGACCAAGTCGCCGCAGTGACCGGCGCGCGAGCTTCCAGAGTCTTCCGGTGCAGGGTGGGTGACAACACCAATTTGGGGTATTTCGCGCAGCGCTTCCCCCAATTTTGGGGGACATCCCCCAATCCATTCGCTGCGCTCACAGCGCGCGTCGTGTGGTCCGAAAATTGCGAGATGCACGTTTGACACACGTCAAACGCAACACGCTTTTGATCATTAGCATGTGCACCTTAGTTTGCGTGCGAACTAATTGGCCGGCATGCGGCAGCCGGTGAAAAAACAGTTGGGCAGTCCGCATCCAACCGCATCTGACGACCGTACCCCACCGTTGATGCCAAGGAATCGGACAGCCAGTCGTTGAACCTGAGTACCAACTCTCTGGAGGTGACCATGCAGCATTTCATCAGACGCATCGTGAGGTTCCTGTTATCGGGTGCGTTCGTGGCCGGCGCATCGATCATGTTGCTGGTGACGCCGGCAATGGGCGGCATAGCCAGCACCAAGCACAACCTGAGTCCCAGCGGTCCGGGCCCCAACAAGGTCACGGCCGGCACGGACGAACTTTGCGTGTTCTGCCATACCCCGCACGCGGCCGACATCTCGGCACCGGTGCCGCTCTGGAACAAGGCGCTGCCATCCGGCGCGGGTTACCAGACCTACGCCAGCCTGAACTCTTCGACCATCGACGGTGAAATCCTGGCAGTCGGCTCCATTTCGCTGGCCTGCCTTTCATGTCATGACGGCACGCAGGCGATGGACAACGTCATCAACGCCCCGGGTTCCGGCGGCTACGATGTGACCGGCGGCGGCCCGAACGGCCTCGGTTACACCTGGACGGGTTCCAACGTCGATGCCAACGGCAAGATGATCAATTCGGCCAACACGCTCGCGATGCTGAGCACGGACCTGCGCAACGATCACCCGATCGGCATCCAGTATTGCGGTGGCGGCCAGACGGCGGCAACGCCTGCCGGTGCCTGCGTCGACAAGGACTTCTTCGCCCCCTCGACGGCCGTGATCAACGCCAACCGCGTCTGGTGGGTGGACTCTTCAGGTGTCGGTACCGCCGGCACCCGCGACAAGACCGACATGATCCTTTACACGCGCACCTTCGCCGCCGGCTCCGGCCCGTCGGTTGAATGCGCCAGCTGTCATGACCCGCATGTGGATGGAACCGGATCTTCCGGCCAGACCTTCCTGCGCGTGTCCAACACGGGCAGCGCACTTTGCCTCACCTGCCACAACAAGTAATCCAACCCTGACAGATTTCGTCCGGCATAGGGCCAGGCGAAGTGCCTGGCCCTTTTTACGTGGAAGGAGGCCAACTTGACTGAAAAATCTGGCGGGACGCTATGGCGCGCGATGGCTGCGGGCCTCATGTCGGCCACCGTGGTGCTGGTGCAGGCGGCCCCGGCTGCCGCCGGTGCGTCGGGTGGCCCGGCCGCTGTTGCGAACCCGTCGCCAACGCCGGCGCCCGCGGCCGTTGCCAGGGTCAATGGCGTGGAAATCTCTGCTGCTGAATTCATGCGCTCCATGCAGGTGGGCGCGAAGCAGAAGTTCTATCACGGGTCGGTGACGCCGGAACAGGTGGCGGCATTGCGCGACGAGACCGTCGACAAGCTGGTTTTGCGCCGCTTGTTGATTGATGAAGCCGCGAGACGCAAGCTGGCGGCGAACACCACCGAGATCGAAGCCACGCTCGATGGCTACGACAAGCGCTACGCGAATTCCGAACAGTGGAAGAAGAGTCGCGATACCATGCTGCCGCGCCTGCGCCGCGAGTTGACCGAGCAGGACCTGGTCAACCGGATCGAAGTGGCAGTGCGGTCAGTGAAACCGGTTCCGGCAGAAGACGTGCGAAAGTTCTACGACAGCAATCCGGCCTTGTTCACCGAGCCCATGCAGTTTCATGTGGCCGTGATGCTGCTGAAAGTGGACGCATCGGCCACCAAGGAAGTGCGCAACGCAGCGCGTGCTGAGGCGAAGGCTATACACGCCAAGCTCGTCAAGGGAGCGGAATTCTCCGCACTCGCGCAGGTGCATTCGGCGCACGAATCGGCTGCCAAGGGTGGCGACCTGGGCTACCTGCACCGCGGCATGCTGCCCGAGGCGCTGGACAACCTGCTCACTGAAATGAAGCCGGGCCAGCTCAGCGCGCCCACCGATGTGCTTGAGGGGGTCGCGCTGCTGAAGTTGATGGAGCGTCGCGAGCCGGCGCTGCGCAAGTTCGACGATGTGCGCGAGCGGGCGGAAGGATTGCTGCAACGCGAGCGTGCCAACGATGCCTGGAACAGCTTCACAAAGGAATTGCATCGGGTCGCGAAGGTGGAAGTGTTCACCGAGGCATTGCGCCAGCTCACCGATAACCCCGGGGCCGCGCCGGCCGCCGCAACGCCCGCCAAAACGGATTCCGCCAAATCAACCAACGACAAAGCGTGGGCAAGCGCACCTTCCGGTCCTGGCACCAAGGCGGACTGATGGCGATGCTGCTGGCCGGCTCCCTCTCCGCTCGCGCTTTCTCCCCGGACCCCGACATGAGTCTGCGCCTCGCGGCGTCGTTTGATTCGGCTGAAACCGCGCTTGAGCCGGTGACATGGCTGCTGGCCCAGGCCACGCCGGCGCGGGGCCTGCCGGCCAATGCGGTGCCGGCGGTGGCGCCGATGCCGGTGGTCCGGGTGCCCGAGGTATCGCCCGCGTCGGTGGAACGTTTTTCGCTGGTGGACAATTTCAACGCCATCGACTGGCGCCTGGTGCCGCCGCGTATCGGCGGTGCGGCCACGCTGGAGTATCTCAATGGACGCGGCACGCTGGCAGGCGACAAAAGCCGGCTGGTGGAATCGGTCAGTGTGACCGCGGCAAGCTATGTCTGGCAGCCGTGGTTTGCGCAGGTGCGCGGCAATCTCTCCGTGCTCGCGGCACAGGAGTCAGGGACGGCAGCCAACAGCAGCGTGGACCGGGCATCGGCGCCGCGTTCGACCTCCCTCAATGGTGGCGGCAGTCTGTCACTGTTCCCGGCAAGCCGCTTCCCGTTCAGCGCGACCCTGGACAGTATCGACAGCCGCTCCTCCGGGGACTACGCATCATCCGATTACCGCAACACCCGGCTGGGCCTGCTGCAATCGTGGCGCTCACCGCTTGGTGAGGAGAGCCTCAACGCGGCACTCGACGCCAGTCGCCTGACCTCGGCACAGTTTGGACGGGACTCAGTGGTCTCGCTGACCGGCGGTTACCTCAGGCAGTTTTTGTTTTCGACGCTCGACACGCAGCTGTTTGCATCGCGCAACCGGCGGCAGGATCAGGGTTCTGACTTGCTGCGAGCAACGGCCCGCTACTCCTGGCGGCCTGAGTCGCTGATCACCTCGGAAAACATGCTGAGCATGAATTTTTCGCGGCAGGAAAACGCCAGCGGTGGCGCCATCGATTCCAACACCCGGTTCCTGCAGGCCAATTCGTTCTCCACATGGCGCCCCGAGGAGGACAGCCCACTGTTTGTTACAGGCAACGCACGCCTGACAGACTTCAAGGTGGACTCGGGTCCCGATGCGCTGGCCATTCGTACCGGCACCGTGGCGGCCAACGCCAGCTACAAACTGACCGAACAACTGTCGCTAACCGGTGGGCTGTCGGCCAACGTCGCCAGCACGCCGGGAGACACGACGTTTGTCGTGGCGGAAACCGCGGGTGCGAACTATTCGTCAGAAGAGATCAAGTTGGGCAGGGCGGTGTATAGCTGGGGCGGCGCGGCCAGCGGCGGAAACCAGTCCGGCGGCAAGGAGATGAGTCGCTTCTTTGCCGAGACCCACGCCAACCACCAGATTTCGCAGCGCTTTGCGCCCACGCAGAGCGTGAACGTCACGGCTTCCTATTCCCAGGGCGCCGGCATTCTGCGCGACCCGCTGGTGGGTACCGGCCGCACGCTGTTTCACAACCTCGCGCTGTACTGCGAGTTCCAGCCGGTATCCGGCCAGCAACTTTACGTGGGCGGCAATGCCGGGGATTCGCGGACCACCGGTACCCTTGAAAACCGTATCCGCCTGGCCAACCTGCAGTTCTCCGGCCAGGCGCAGGTGATGAACAACGGCTACCTGTCGTCCAGCCTGACGGTGCAGCGCATCCAGCAGACCGACAGCCCGACCAGCGGCCGCAAGGACACCACGCAGCGCAGCGGCAGCATCACCTTCACCAAGATGCGCCTGTTCGATGTGCGCATGCTGCGCTATCAGCTGACGGCGCAGTTCAATGACCTGCAACTTGAGTCACGCCTGTTCGGCGACGTCAATGCCCCGCGTGATGACGTGGCCCGCCTGATCGAGCAGCGCATCGACTACCAGATCGGCCTGCTCACAGTGCGTCTGGGCATGCGGCACGCCGTGACCAACGGCCGCGGCGACAACCAGCTTTTTCTGAGAATCAACCGCCAGTTCGGCGACTACTAGCCAGGAGACTACGCATGGAACACCCGCTTGCGGCGACACGCAAGATCAACAAAACGCGAGCGGCGGCGTGGCTGCTGCACGCCGGCGCCGTGCTGGTTGCGCTGCTGTGGTGGGCGTGGCCGCAGCCCGCGCACGCCGAGTACGGCGACGTGGTCATCAATAACTTCTCTGACAAGGCGGGTGTGCGGCCGGTGGTGTTCCCGCACTGGTTTCACCGCGTGCGCTTCAAGTGCAAGGTGTGCCACAGCGATCTGGGCTTCAAGTTTCAGGCCGGCGGCAACCAGATCAACATGGTGAAGATCATCGACGGCCAATATTGCGGTGCGTGCCACAACGGCGGGGTGGCGTGGTCGATTGAAAACTGTGACGTGTGCCATTCCGGCAAGCCAGGAACACCCACGCAGGTACACGAGAGCACTTTGCAGAAATTGCTCGGGCCGCCGGCACCGCCCCCGGCGGCGGTCGAGCCGCCCGCTGCCAAAAAGGTCGCCAAGCCGGCCGCGGAGGCGCGCAAATGAAGCCGGCACGCCCGACCATGCCTGCGGCCCTCGCCGCGCTGACGCTGTTGGCCGTATCGTTCACCTCCCTCGCGCAGGACGCGGGTCGGGTGGTTTACGAAAAGACCTGCGTGCTTTGCCATGGCGCCGGGGTCGCCGGTGCTCCGCGGCTCGGCTTTGCCGCTGACTGGAAAGCGCGCCTCGCGGCCGGGAAAGACAAGCTTTATACCAGTGCACTCAAAGGCACACCGGGAGGCATGCCCATGAAGGGCGGCAACCTGGCGCTTTCCGACGGCGACATCAAGTCCGCCGTTGATTTCATGGTTGCTTCGGTCGGAGGTGCCGCACCCGCTGCATCCACAGCCGATGCATCCGCGGTGAAAAAACCCGCCGCGAAAGAGAAGGCGCCGGCGCCCGCTCCAGCCAAGGTGGCTGCCGCCAAGCCCGCTGCCGCACCGGCAGCTACGGCGGCCCCGGCGCCTGCGCCCGCCGCTGCAACAGCACCGGCGGCATCCGCGCCTGCGGAACCGCCGCCGATCGTTGCCGCCGCGCCCAAGCCGGCTGCCACCAATGATCCCAATGCCTTCAACCGCCTGCTGGCCGCACCGGGTGCGCGCAATCCGCCGCCGGTCTCGGACGGCATCCACGACCCGGAAAATCCCGGCACGCTCCAGTTGCAGCATCCCGCTGTGGCGTTCTCGCCCTTGCAGCGCACCAATGCCGGCAACCGCGTCAACTGGGTGCAGTCGGTGGAATCGGCCAAGATCACGCCGCGTTGGGACCGCGAAGACCCCAACGCCGCCGCTGTGGTGATGGATCTCAACATCGTCCGCGAAGTAAAGGGCTCGATGCCCGACGTGGTGTATCCGCACAAACAGCACACCGAGTGGCTGGACTGCGCCGCCTGCCATCCGCAGATTTTCATTCCACAAAAAGGTGCCAACCAGATCTCCATGGCCTCGATCATGCTCGGACAGAAATGCGGCGTATGCCACGGAAAGGTGGCGTTCCCGGTTTCAGAGTGCCGCCTGTGTCACTCCAAGGCCAAGGAAGTCGCGGTTGCCAACCAGGACAAGGGGGCCAAATGAAATTGAATCGACAATGGATCGGAGCGGCCCAGTGTGCCGCGATCGCATTCGCACTTACCACCGGGGCGGCTGCACAACCAAATGCACCTGCGGCTGCAGCGACCCCGGCCCTCGTGGACCAGAAACTGCTGCTCGTGGGACGGCTGCTGGATGACTCGCCCGCCGCCTCCCGCATTACAGCGAGTAACAATCGCGAGGCCAAGGCCGCGTTTGCACAGGCGCGCGAGAAATATGCCACTGCCTTGTCGCTGGTGACGTCCGGCGACCTGGTGAAGGCGAATGTCGAACTCAACGATGCCATGTGGATGATCGGCAAGGCGCGCCAGATGGTGCCCGATTCGATGGCGCGCGCCGTGGAACTGCGTACCCAGGCCGCCACCTTCCGCCAGGCGGTGGGTTCGCTGATCCCGTCATACGAGGCGCATCTCGCGCGCACCAGCGGCACCGCCAAGGGCGCGCCGGTGAGTGATGCCACGCTCGAGCGCGTGCGCAAGATGCTGGAAGAGGCAAGGGCGTTCGAAGAAGCTGAACGCATCGCCGACGCCACCCGCATCCTGCACGACGCTGAGCGCACGCTGATGGCGGGCCTTGCCAAGCTGCTGAAGACGGCCACCATTGCCTATGGCCTGCAGTTTGAAACCCAGGCGGCGGAATACGCCTACGAACTGGAACGCAACACCAGCTACGTGGACCTGATGCCGCTGGCCATTGCTGAATTGAAACCGGCGCCGGACGCGATGGTGCAGATCAACCAGTACACCGCGCAGAACCGCATCGCCATCCAGAAAGCGCAGAAACTGGCCGAGCAGCGCAAGTTCCGCGAGGCCATCAACGCCCTCAAAGGCGGCACCGCCTACCTGCAGGGTGCCCTGGCCGTGACCGGCCTTGTTCTTCCCTCCGATTCGGTGGCGCAATGAAAACCTTTCTCAAAACATTCCGCCGCCACCTTGCGTTGTCGCTGCTGGCGGTGTCACTCAATTCGCCAGCGCAGGCGCCGGCACCGGCACCTGGTCCCGCGCCCGTGGAAACGCTGATCGAAAAATCATCCGCGGCGCGCCAGATCGAGCAAAGCGCCATCCCGGAAGCGCTGGCACGGCGCAACGTGGCGCGTGAGTTTTTCCAGAAGGCAAAGGCCGCACTGGCCGCAGGCGACCTGGCATCGGCGTCGCGCCTGCTGCCGGAAGCCAGCGTGAAAATGTTTGAGGCCGTTCGTCTGGCGGCACCCGAGCAGGTGACCAAAGGCAAGCAACTCGATGACCTCAAGGCTCGCGCGGAAAGTGTGCGTGCCTTGCTGGCAGCGCAGCAACGCATTGCGGCCGAGAAGAAGGGCGTGCCCGGCGCGGCTGAGACCACAGCACTGCTCGAGAAACTGGTGAAGCAGGGTGAAGATCTGACCGCCAGTGAAGACGTCAAGGGCGCCCGCGAGGTGCTGGACCGCGCCTATCTGGTGGCGAAGGCGGCGATCGGCTCCATGCGCAGCGGCGACACCCTGGTGCGGTCGCTGACGTTCGCGAGCAAGAAAGAGGAGTACGCCTACGAGGTGGATCGCAACGACACCCACAAGATGCTGCTTAAAGTAACTGCGGATGACGAGCGCAAGAGCGCGAAGGCGGCTGAAGGCATGGCGCGCGCCAGCAGCTTGCGCATCGAGGCCGATGCCGCGGCAGGCAAGGGCGATTACGCCGGCGCCATCAAGCTGCTGGAGGACTCGACGCGCGAACTGGTGCGGGCCATCCGCGGCGCCGGTTTGTACATTCCCGGCTGACGGCGGTCCCTTGCGCGGAGGCGGGCTTTGAGAAAAGGTGGCAGGCTGATCGCACTGCTGGCCGCGCTATCGGTATTGCTCGCGTTCGCCATCGATCCGGCCGCTGCGCAGCAGGATCTGCGCCGCTGGGTGTCGCTGCTCAAGGACGGCTTGCACGACCCGAACAACCGCGCGGTCCGGCTGTTGCAGGAGCCGGCCGAGGCACTGGTCCGGCTGTCACCGGATACCGCAGGAAACCAGGTGCGCTGGGTGCGCGCATTGGCCAACGGCGAAATCCAGCCGCGCAGCAACATCCAGCCCGGCACCAATATCCGCACCCGCGATTCGGTGCTGCTGCTCAACCTGAAGGGCGGCACGCCGATCGTGCGCTTTCCGCATTATGAGCACACCCAGTGGCTTGATTGCAGCAACTGCCACGACAGCCTGTTTGCCCAGGAAATCGGCAAGACGCCGCTCAATATGCGCAACATCCTGCAGGGCGAGCAATGCGGCCTGTGCCATGGCGCGGTGTCGTTTCCGCTGACCGAATGTGCGCGCTGCCACAACACACCGCG
>CAYSKY010000060.1:8122-11269 GCA_964431425.1 uncultured Burkholderiales bacterium | reverse complement strand
GGATGGCGATGTACTCCATCTCGGGGGTGATGATGCCTTTTCGGGCGTAGTGCATCTGCGACACATTCATGCCGGCTTTGGCTCGGCGTGGATGGCGCTTGAGATTGAAACGCATCTCGGCCAGTTTCGGGTCGTGCAGGCGCGCGAGACCGTATTGCGAGCTGATGGTGGCCAGTTGTTCGGTGTCGTTGCGCTCGACGATCCATTTTTCGCGCAGCGGCGCGAGCCCCGAGCGGATGTTGATGCGCACATTCGGGTCGGTGTACGGGCCGGATGTGTCGTAGACGTAGATCGGCGGGTTCTTTTCGCCGCCGAAGGCTGTCGGCGTATCCGCCTGCGAGATTTCGCGCATCGGCACGCGGATGTCAGTGCGCGAGCCTTCGACGTAGATTTTGCGGGAATTGGGCAGTGGCTGGACCGCCGCCTCATCGACGTGTGCGGTGGATTCCAGAAACTTGGGGTTGGCGTTCATGTTGCGCTCCAAAAAGTGGCGGAAGCGCGAAGGGACAGGACTGCGAACGGCGGCTCAAATCTGTCTGCTTCGCTTTCCTACGCCGGTATCAGCCGGTTCAGGTTCGAGGGTGTCTCTCATCCCTTCCTGTTCATTCGACACACCCAATGTCGGCATGAACGGGCGGGGAACCCCTAGCGAAGGCCACACGTTACTTCATGGCGGGGGTTCGGGCAAACCGCATCGGTCAATTAATTACTGGTTGACCGTATAATTATACGGACGTATAGTTTCGGAAAACGCTGCGGAACTGCCATGCCACGCCCCTCACGAAACGTTGATCAACTGCTGCTACAGGCCGGTCGCGAACTGCTGCCGCAAACCGGTGTGCGCAGCCTGAGCATTCGCGCGGTGACCGAGCGGGCCGGCGTCAATTTGGGCATGTTCCACTACCACTTCAAGACCAAGGATGTCTTCGTCCGCGCGATCCTGCAGCAAACCTACAACGACATGTTTGCCAGCCTTGAGATGACCGCAAGAAGCGGCGTCAGCGCGCTTGAAAACCTGCGTGCCAGCATGAATCTCCTGGCTCGATTCGGACGAGACAACCGGCAGTTGCTGGTGCGCCTCGCTGGCGATGCGCTGGCGGGCGACGCGGTCGCGATGGAATTTCTGCGTACCAACCTGCCCCGGCATCTGGAACTCGTAACCGGCCTGCTGGCGCAGGCACAGAAGCAAAAGTCCCTGCGCGTCCTGCCACTGCCGCAGGCGCTGGCGTTTCTGGTTGGGGGAGTGGCCGCTCCTTTGCTGATCGCCACCGCCGCCCTCAACAGCGGCTTTGCACCGCCACCCATCGCGCAGGTGCTGGAGGCGACGGTGTTTACCGATGCGGCAATCAGTGAGCGCGTGGACATGGCGTTGGCAGGCATGGCGCCACCGGCCAGGAAAGGAACACGACAATGAAACGCCAACACCTGCACCACTTTCTGCTTGCGGTGAGCTTCACGGCCCTGCTGGCTGGTTGTCAGCCCGCTTCCGACGGCGCCTACACCGGTTACGTGGAAGGCGAATACGTTCGCATCGCCTCGCCCTACGGCGGCAGTCTGGCGGTGCTGAACGTCAAGCGCGGAGATCGCGTGGAGGCGAACGTGCCGCTGTTTGCGCTGGAACAGGAAAACGAAAAAGCCGTGCGCGCCGAAGCCGCTGCCCGGGTGCGCCGCGCCGAGGCGCAACTCGCCAACCTGAGCTCCGGCAGGCGACCGGATGAGCTCGCTGCCATCCGCGCCCAGCTCACGCAAGCTGAAGCGGCCCAGAAACTGTCGGCAGCGGAACTCAGGCGAACCGAGGATCTGGTTGCCGCCAAATTCCTCTCGCCGGCCAAACTCGACGAAGCGCGTGGCACGCAGAAAAAGGACAGCGCGCGGGTGGCTGAACTCAATGCCCAACTGAGAGTGGCCAACCTGGCGGCGCGTCCCCAGGAGCTTGCCGCCGCCGCCGCCGACGTCAAGGCCGCCCAGGATCTTCTCGCGCAGGCGGATTGGCGCCTCGCGCAAAAATCGCAGCGCGCGCCACGGGCGGCCCTGGTGGCTGACACGCTCTACAACGCGGGGGAATGGGTACAACCGGGCATGCCGGTGATTTCCCTGCTGCCACCGGAAAACATCAAGCTGCGGTTCTATGTGCCCGAGCGGCGCGTCTCTGCAGTCAAAATCGGCCAGGAAGTCACCGTGAGCTGCGACGGCTGCGCGCCCGTCAAAGCGCACATCAGCTTTGTCTCTCCGCAGGCGGAATACACGTCGCCGCTCATCTACAGCAAGGAAAATCGCGCCTCGCTGGTATTTCTCGTAGAAGCGCGCGCTCGTCCGGAAGACGCCGTTCGGCTGCACCCCGGGCAGCCGGTGGAAATCCATCCGTGAACCCGGTTGCTGCGCCGGTGATTGATGTCGCCGGTCTGACCAAGTCCTTCGGTGGACGGAAGGTCGTGGATGATTTCGCGATTAGGGTGAACCGCGGCCAGATTTACGGATTCCTGGGGCCAAATGGTAGTGGCAAAACCACCACCATCCGCATGTTGTGCGGCTTGCTGACGCCGGACAGCGGCGAAGGCCAGTGTCTGGGCTACAACATTCGCACCCAGGCACAGGACATCAAGCGGCAGGTTGGTTACATGACCCAGCGCTTCTCGCTGTACGAAGACCTTTCATTGTCCGAAAACCTGGATTTCATTGCGCGCGTTTACGAGGTGGCCAACCGCAAGCGAGTGGTGACCAACACGCTGGAACGCCTCGGCCTGTCCGCGCGGCGCGCACAACTGGCAGGCTCACTGTCCGGGGGCTGGAAGCAGCGCCTGGCACTTGCGGCCTGCCTGCTGCACGAACCGCGTTTGTTGCTGCTGGATGAACCCACTGCGGGGGTCGATCCGAAGGCGCGCCGTGAATTCTGGGACCAGATCCACGATCTGGCGGCAGACGGCCTGACCGTGCTGGTCTCCACCCACTATATGGATGAAGCCGAACGCTGCCACGCCCTCGCTTACATCGCCTACGGAAAACTGCTCGCCAACGGTACCGCCGCCGAACTGGTGGCAGGCTCGGGGATGACGACATGGGCGGCGACCGGTGACAACCTGCATGCACTGGCGCGGACATTGAAAGCACTGCCGGGTGTGGAGATGGTGGTGCCATTCGGAACAACCC
>CAYSKY010000060.1:0-8112 GCA_964431425.1 uncultured Burkholderiales bacterium | reverse complement strand
GCCGCGATCACGCGACACTTGAGCAGTCACTCGAACCCTTTGTTGCCAGCGGCGAGCACCGCTGGACGCGCATCGAGCCGGGGCTCGAGGATGTGTTCATCGGCCTGATGGGCGGGGCCCGGGACAACTTCCAATGAACCGCATCTTTTCCTGGCCGCGCTTTGTGGCGGTGTTGCTCAAAGAGTTTGTGCAGATGAAGCGCGACCGGCTCACGTTCGGCATGATCGTCGGTGTGCCGATCATCCAGCTGATTCTGTTCGGCTTCGCGATCAACACCGACCCCAAGGGGCTGCCGGCGGTGGCGGTCATCAATGACGAGAGTGCGTTTTCCCGCACGCTGGTCCGCTCCCTCGAAAACTCGCAATATTTCCGCTTCGACCGCCGCACCACCAGCGAAGCCGAGGCAGATCGCCTGCTCAAGCGCGGCGACGTGCAGTTCGTGCTGGTGATCCCCGCCGATTTTTCGCGCAAACTCCAGCGTGGCGAACGTCCACAGTTGCTGCTTGCGGCCGATGCGACGGATCCGGCGGCCACTGGCAACGCATTGGCCGCCGTGACGCAGGTATTGAAACAAACCCTGGATAGAGAGCTCACCGGGCCGCTGGCGGCGCTGAAGTCGACGGACCTGCCGGTGGACCTGCGGGTGCAGCGACGATTCAATCCCGAAGGCATCACCCGCTACAACATCGTACCCGGCCTGATGGGCGTGATTCTGACGATGACCATGATCATGATGACCGCGCTGGCCATGACCCGCGAACGCGAACGCGGCACCATGGAGAACCTGCTCGCCACACCGGTGAGACCGGCGGAAGTCATGGCCGGCAAAATCGCCCCGTTCATCATCGTCGGCTACTTGCAGGTGACGCTGATCCTGTTGGCGGCGAAGCTGATTTTCGGTGTGCCGATCGTCGGCAGCCTGCTGCTGCTGTCATTGGCGCTGATCGTTTTTATCGCCGCCAACCTGTCGGTTGGCTTCACTTTTTCCACCATCGCCCGGAACCAGTTGCAGGCGATGCAGATGACCTTTTTTTTCTTCCTGCCTTCCATCCTGCTGTCGGGATTCATGTTCCCCTTCCGCGGCATGCCAGAATGGGCCCAGGTCATCGGAGAGGTATTGCCGCTGACATATTTTTTGCGCATCGTGCGCGGGGTGCTGCTCAAGGGCAACGGATTCGCAGAGATCGCCCCTGAGCTATGGCCGATCCTGTTGTTCATGCTGGTGGCGGGAACCGTTGCGCTGAAACGTTACCGTCAGACGCTGGATTGAGGATTCATTGATCAAAGCGGCTTGACGGGAAAAGCCGCGAGGCGTATGTTAATGACCCAATAGTCATTTAAAAGCCCCATGACCGCTGCCGCCAAAATCATTGAACCCCGCTGGGAACGCCGCAAAGATGCGCGCCCGGGCGAGCTGGCTGCCGCGGCGCTGGAATTGTTTGTTGAGCGCGGTTTTGCAGCGACGCGCCTCGACGACGTGGCCAAACGGGCGGGCGTTTCAAAAGGCACGCTGTATCTCTACTTCGACAGCAAGGACGACCTGTTCAAGGCGGTTATTCGCGAAGGCTATGTCGCGCCGATTGCCGAGGCGGAACAGTTGCTGGAGGGCTGGGGTGGAACGTCCGCGGAACTGATCCGCGAAATCCTGCGACGCTGGTGGGTGCAAGTCGGCGCCACCACACAGGCGGGCATGACCAAGCTGATCATTGCGGAGGCTGGCAATTTTCCTGAACTGGCCCGGTTCTATCACGATGAAGTCATTCAGCGCGTGCATGCCCTTTTCGAGCGGGCGATCCATCGCGGGGTGGAACGCGGTGAGTTCCGGCCGGTCAACCTGCAATACGCCGGGCGCCTCGCCTGCTCACCCATGGTGATGCTGATGCTGTGGAAGCATTCTTTCGCACTTTGCGTTGATAGCCCAATGGACCCCGAAGACTATGTGCGCACATACGCCGATGTGCTGTTGAACGGACTCGCTGTTCCGGGTGCGAACCCCGCCTGACCCGGCGGCGGACGGGCCTTTGCTAAAATGCATTTCTACGAGAAAACGGTAAACAAAATGGACATCGAAAAAGCACGCTTCAACATGGTCGAGCAACAGATCCGTCCTTGGGAGGTTTTGGACAGCGTGGTGCTGGACCTGCTGTTCACCGTCAAGCGCGAAGACTTTGTTCCCGACGCGTACCGCTCGATTGCATTCACCGACATGGAGATACCGCTGGGCCATCAGCAATTCATGATGCCACCCCGCGTGGAGGCGCGTCTGCTTCAGGAACTGGCCCCGATGCCAGGGGAGCATATCCTCGAAATTGGCACCGGTAGCGGCTATCTGACTGCCCTGCTGGCAAAGCGGGCCGCCCAGGTTACGTCAATTGAATTCCACGAAGATCTTTCTCGCACCGCTGCGACACGCCTTGAAGCCGCGGGTATGCGCAATGTGCACTTCAAATGTGGCGACGCCGCCCACTCACCGGCAGCTATTATTGGTGACCAGAAATTCGATGCCATCGTCTTGACCGGATCCGTGCCGGTATTGCCGCCCGCCTATATGGATGCACTCAAGACCGGGGGGCGATTGCTCGCCATCGTTGGCGATGCGCCGGCGATGACCGCGACCCTGTGCCGACGAGGGGCCGATGGCACTTTCGCGGCGACGGCCCTTTTCGAAACCGTTGTTGCGCCGCTGATCAACGCCGATCAGCCGCCCCGTTTCGAATTCTGATTGATGGCGGCTGCACCATTGCGCCAGATGAGCGTCCGTCAATTGCAGGACGCCCTTAGCACCGACCCGGCGGCATTCCGGCTGCTTGATGTGCGGGAACCCTGGGAATGGGATGTGGCCCGCATCGAAGGCAGCGAACTGGTCCCGATGGCCCAGATCCCCGAAAGGGTGGACGAGCTGGACCGCACGCATCCCACGGTCGTAATTTGCCATCACGGGATGCGAAGTCTGCAAGTCGTCGCATTTTTGCAGCGCCACGGGTTTGCCAACCTGCATAATCTGCACGGTGGCATTGATGCATGGTCGCGCCAGATCGACCCGGCCGTGCCGGTTTATTGAAATCCGAATCGTCGTTGGAATCCGTCCAACCCCACTTTGAGCAAACTTGCGACGAACGCGTCGCAACCTAGAAAGCCCAACCCATGAAACTGAAACCTTCCGCCATCGCTGTCGCCCTGATGCTCGCCAGTTCCGTCGCCGGGGCCGCCGATCTGCTGGATGTATACCGGGATGCCCTGTCGCAGGATCCGGTCTATTCCTCGGCCCGCTACACCTATGAAGCGGCCCGGGAGACACTGCCGCAAGCCAAAGCAGGCGTGCTGCCGTCGGTTTCGCTGGACGGAGGCTACAACCGCAATCGCCGGCAGATTGAGGGCACGCCCACCGCCGACTACAACTCGAACAGCTATACGTTGCGACTTTCGCAACCACTGTTCAGGATGCAGAACTGGATCGTAGTCGACCAGGCCGGCCTGCAAGTCAGGCAAAGTGAAGCCGTTTTCGCCGATGCCAGTCAAAATCTCATCGTGCGCACGGCGCAGGCCTATTTTGATGTGCTGCTGGCACAGGACAACGTATCGCTGTCCGCGGCACAAAAAACCGCCATCAGTGAGCAGCTCGCGCAGGCCAAGCGCAACTTTGAAGTCGGCACGGCAACCATTACCGATACCTATGAAGCGCAGGCCAAGTATGACCTGGCGGTGGCCAAGGAGATTTCCGACCTGAACGATTTGGAAATCAAAAAGCGCTCCTTGCAGCAGTTGATCGGGAAAATGCCGGCCACGCTGGCGCCACTCAAGGACAAGCCGGCGCTGGCCCTTCCCCAGCCCACCGAAATGGAGCAATGGGTGAAGGCGGCTGAAGAAGCCAGCCCGACCATCGCGCAGTTGCGCCTTGCCTATGAAATTTCCCAGAAGGAAGTGGACCGCAACAAGGCCGGGCACTTTCCCACGCTGGATTTGACCGGCAGCTACGGTAACTCCACCTCGCCGACCACCACGGCGACAGGCGGGATCGGTTCCAATATCGACGTCAAGGCGGGCGCCATCGGCGTGACCCTGACCATTCCGCTGTTCTCGGGAGGCGGTACCCAGTCCCGTGTGCGCCAGTCGCTATCCAACCGCGAGCGCGCGGCGCAGGATCTTGAAAACACCACGCGCACGGTGGCACAGACGGTCCGCCAAAGTTATCTGGGCGTGACCAACGGCGTCCTGCAGGTGAGGGCGCTTGAAGCGGCACTGGTATCCAACAAATCGTCACTCGATGCGACAGTATTGGGGAAAGAAGTCGGCGTGCGCACCAACGTGGACGTCCTTAACGCCCAGCAGCAACTGTTTCAGGCGCAACGCGACTTGCAGCAAGCCCGTTACAACACGATCTTGTCGCAGTTGCGGCTCAAGAGTGCCGCCGGCCGCTTGAAGGAAGAAGATTTGGCGGAAGTCAACCGGCTGCTCGCAAAGTAAGTCAATCGTGTGGCGAAGCCGGCACGGGTGCAGGCCCGACGGGTTCTCCCAAGTCACCGTCCAACAGGGCCATCAACCGGTCGGTAGCACCGGCGTGAGCGCCGGCAAAGGTGCTTGCGGCGGCAGACATGGCGGCGACGCGGGCGTCGTCATGCAACAGTGAATACGCCAGCTTCATGACGCCATCGGCGTCATCAGCCTGCAGCAGCGCACCGCCCTCGCCTGCGAGGCGAGCAGCTTCGGCGAAATTGAACACGGACGGCCCCATCAGCACCGGCTTGCCCTGTGCGCAAACTTCAATCAGGTTCTGCCCGCCCAGCGGCAGCAGGCTTCCCCCCACGAATGCCACGTCGCACATGGCGATGTAACCTGCCATCTCGCCCATGGAATCGCCCAGCCATACATCGGTATCGGGCCTGATCGGATCGCCATCGCTCCGGCGCTGCAGACGCAGGCCGACCTGCGCCACCAGTTTCGCGACCTCATTGAACCGCTGCGGATGGCGTGGCACCAGCACCAGCAGCACCTGTTCACCGGGCCGCCGGAAAAAGTGCCGCTGGAAAGCCTGCAGCAGTGGCACTTCCTCGCCGTCCCGCGTGCTGGCTGCCAGCAGTACGGCACGCTGCTTTGTCACCTGTTGCCGCCAGCCCGATCCCAATGCCACCAGCGTTGCATCCGGCTGCACATCAAACTTCACGTTCCCGGTCACGCTGATGTTGGCCGCGCCCAGCCGGGCAAGTCGGTCCGCATCGGCTGGCGTCTGGGCGGCGGTGCCGCGCAAGGCGGATACCGCCTGCGCAATCAGGTGCCGCACCGGTGCAAAGCGCTGATACCCCGCCAGTGAGCGTTGGCTCAAGCGCGCATTGGCCAGCCAGACGGGAATGTGGTTTGCGGCGCAGGCTGCGAGCAGGTTGGGCCAGATTTCAGTTTCCATCACCACCAACATGGCCGGCCGGATGCGCTCAATTACCCGCAAGTGCAACAACATGAAGTCGTAGGGCAGATAGGCGATCCGGACATTTGGAAGATGACCGAACAAGTCATGTGCCGTCTCCCGGCCCGTCGGCGTCATGCAGGTCAGATAGATCAACCTGCCTGGAAATTTGGTGACGAGACGCTTCACCAGTGGCTCTGCCGCCCGCATCTCCCCGACTGAAACGGCATGCAGCCACAGAGCGCCCTGCAGTACCGTTGGCGCGCCCAGACCGAATCGCTCGCTGATATCGCGCAGGTACCCGGGCTGCCTTGCCGCCCGCCAGACCAGCCGCAGAAGGATGACCGGGGTGAGACACGCCAGCAGGGTCGAATAGGCGAGTCGCAACACGCTCAGTTTCCAGACGACGAGAGAAACGACAGCAGCCGTTCCCACACGGCATCAACGGTGGGAACTGAGGGAGATGATTCGGAGCCGCCGCCCAGGTTGAACGCGTTCGAAGCACCATGCAACCCGGTGAGGCTCGGTTGCGTCGTGATGTACAGGCCGATCGTGGGCCGCCGCAGTGCCACTGCAAGGTGGGCCAGCCCGGTATCCACGCCCACCACCGCCGTCGCGTCTGCCAGCAGACGGGCAGCCTCGCCGAGCGTCATGGCGGGCGGCACTACGGCACCGGGAATCGCAGCCGCCAGCTTCTCGCTGGTCATTCGTTCGGCGGCATTTCCCCAAGGCAGCACGATACTGACGCCGCAACAAGTGACGCGCCGACCAAGTTCCACCCACGATTGCGTCTGCCACGTTTTGTTGGCACGGCTGGTGGCATGTAGAAAAACCACCGCCGGGTTCGTTTTTTTCGTCGCAAGGCGCGAACGGTCCAGGCCGTAGTCCGCCGGACCTTCGCAGGTGTAATTGAAAGCGGCGGCAGCCAGCTCGCGGTTGCGTATCACTGCGTGCTGGTCGCGTGAAATCGCAAAGCGGCGCTGATAAAAGCGGGCAGCCACGGGCTCACGCGCACTCTCCCAGTCAAATCCTGAAACCGGTCCCGCCGCCCAGCCGGCGACCCAGGCGCTTTTCACGAGCCCCTGGGTGTCGAGGATGGCATCGTAGGATTGAAGCCGCAGATCCCGCCTTTGCTGGAGAAACACCTTCCATGCCGGCGGTGAAAGCAGGTTGCGTTTCACCGCCCGCAGGCCGACGGGAAAGACCCGACGGACGGCGGGATGGAGCGCCACAAGCTCCGCATAGGGCGGCTCGACCGCCCAGTCGATTTGCACCGCGGGATGATGCCGCGCGAGGTCGCTGGCGACCGGCAGGTTGTGAATGACATCGCCGAGTGACGATAACTTGACCAGCAGGAGGCGCATCGGGCGATTGTAGCGGAGGCGATGCACTCGATTACAATCTGTGGGCACCTTTCCTTCCCTGCCCAATGTCCCCCTGCCGCATTCCGCTCTCGGTTGTCATTATTTCCAAGAACGCCGCCACCCAAATCGGCGCCTGCATCGACAGTGTGCAGTTTGCCGAGGAAGTGCTGGTGGTCGACTCCGGTTCGGAGGATGCAACACGTGCGATCGCGGACGTCCGGGGTTGCCGGGTGATCGAAAAGGAGTGGCTGGGATTCGGGCAGCAAAAGCAGTTTGCCGTCACCCAGGCGCGCTTTGACTGGGTGCTGTGCCTGGACGTCGATGAGCGGGTAACACCGGCGCTGGAGGCCAGCATCCGCCGGGAAATGGCGGCGCCGGGCACACAGGCCTATCGCATGGCGCGGCGCAACCGGTTTCTCGGCAAATGGCTGTCCCACGGAGAGGGTTATCCCGATTGGTCGCTGCGGCTGTTTCACCGCCAGCACGCCAGCTGGAGCAATGACCCGGTACACGAGGCGGTGATCACCACGGTGGAAGTCGGCAGCCTCCACGGCGATCTGCTGCACGACTCCGCCGAGGACGTCACCACATATTTGCAAAAGCAGAATCGTTACTCTTCGCTGCACGCCGAGGCGCTGTTTCAGCAGGGTGTGCGCGCCGGCTATGCCAAGTTGTTCCTCAGTCCGCTCGCGCGCTTCATCAAGTTTTACTTCATCCGACTTGGATTTCTGGATGGCGGTCCGGGTTTTGCCCATGTAGCCGTGGGCTGCTTTGCGGCTTTCGCGAAATACGCCAAGCTTATTGAGCTGGAAATCAAATCCACGCAGCCTGAGTTGCCTTCCGCGCGCTAAGGTTGCTGAATTCGGCTCCGCCCTGCTGCTCGCGGTTAAAATGGCGTCTTCTTCCTGAAGGTGGGCGGCGTTGCCGCCCAGTCCGCAAATGATCATTGTCACCGGCGGTGCCGGCTTCATCGGCTCCAATTTCATCCGCGACTGGCTGGCGGCAAGCCGCGGGCCGGTCATCAATCTTGACAAGCTGACCTACGCCGGCAACCTCATGTCCCTCGCGGACGTTGCCGACCATCCGGATTACCGGTTTGTACGCGGCGACATCAGCGACCGGCAACTGGTGGACAAATTATTGTCTGATACAAAGCCCGCCGCCGTCGTCAATTTCGCAGCGGAAAGCCATGTCGACCGCTCGATTCACAGCGCTGGCGAGTTCATCCAGACCAACATCGTCGGCACCTTCAATCTGCTGGAATCCGTACGCACCTACTGGGGCAGGCTCGACACGCAAAGCCAGACCGCTTTCCGGCTTTTGCATGTGTCCACCGACGAGGTCTACGGC
>CAYSKY010000059.1:0-11370 GCA_964431425.1 uncultured Burkholderiales bacterium | reverse complement strand
CGGCTCGGTTTGTGAAGCGCTATCGCGTGCTGGTGGCCGCCAGCATCGCCGTGGCTGCTGCGCTGGTCGCCGGCGTGGCCGTGGCGTGGTGGCAGGCCGAGGTCGCGCGCGAAAGCCAGCAGGTGGCCCTGCGCGAATCCGCGCGGGCACAGGAACAGGCGGCACGCGCCGATGCCGAATCGGCCCGCGCCAAAACCGAATCCGCCCTCTCGCTCACTGAGAAGCTGCGTGCCGACGCCGAGGCCGCGCGTGCGCGCGAGGCGGCCGGCGCCGCCCGCCAGTCCGCCGAGTTGGCCGCCAACAATCTGCAACTCGCCCGCCGCGCGCAGGCACTGGCCGACCAGCAGGCCGGTCTCGCCAACGACCGCCAGCAGCGGGCCGAGCAGGAGGCGGCCAACGCCAATGCCACCAAGACCTTCCTGCTCGACCTGTTGAGGCGCAATTCCACCGAACAGGCCGACCCGCGCAAGGCGCAGCAGGTGACCGTGCGTGAACTGCTGGACGAAGGCACCACGCGCGTCCTCGCAGGCGGCCCCCTCACCCCCGCCACCCGTATCGAGTTGCTGGGCACCCTGCGCGAACTGCACACCCAGCTGGGGCTGGATGTGCGCGCCGAGGAACTGGCGCGCAAGACCATCGAAATCGCCCGCGGCATCGACGACGGCAAAAATCATGCGCTGCTCAATGCGCTGGTGAGCAGCCTCACCGGCCTTCGGCACAGCGGCAACCCCAAGGAGCGCGAACGGATGCTGGCAGAGACCGCCGCCGCCATTGGCGCCACGGCCGCCGTGCCCCCAATGCTCAACGCGGAATATCTGCTGCAGCATTCGTTTTACCTGCGCGAACGCGACGCCCGCAACGCCGAGGCGGAAGGCCGCCGCGCGCTGGAGATCATCCGGCGCCACGCGCCGCAGGGCCCTGACCTCGCCCGTGCGGTGGACAACATCGGCCTGTTACTGCAGCGCCGCGGCGCGCATGCCGAAGCGATACCTTATCTGGACGAAAGCATTGCCGGCCTGCGGCGTATCGCCAACGCCGAAACGCGCCTGATCCAACCGCTGGCAAACCGCGCCGTATCACTCACCGACGTGCGCCGCCTCACGGATGCTGAGCGCGACCTTCGCGAGGCACTGGAGATCGCCCACACCAAACTTGGTGAAGACCACGTGGACACCTTCCACATCCGCTCGCGCCTCGGCAATTTCCTGAGCTATGACGGGCGCTTTGCCGAGGCGGTGGTGGTGATCGACGGCCTGGTGGACCGCGTGGTGCGGGTGCTGGGCCGCGAGGAGCGTTTTCACCTGCCGATCATTGCCAATAACGCCGCGATCATCAGCCGTGCGTTCGGCGACCTGGACCGCGCCGCCGCGCAGAACAACCTGGCGCTGGAGCTGTGGGCCCGCCACGATCCGAACACGCGCAACCACGCCATCGCGCTGCGCGAAAAGGCCAGCCAGTTAGCCGTTACCGGCCCGGTGTCGGAGGCACTGACGCTTTACGAGCAATCGATGGCCATGGATCGCGTGGCGCGCGGCCAGCCTTTCATCGGCACGCTCTACGAATATGCACGGCAACAGTTGCGCAACGGCAATGCAAGCGCGGCAAGGTCAGCATTGGCGGAGGTGGAAGCGCAACTGCCACGCTTGTCGCCGGTCTGGCGCCTCGGCAAACCGCTGATCGAAGCCGAATTCATGCTGGCCGAGGGCAAGGCCGACGCCGCGTTCGAACAGCTGCGCGACCTGCTGGAAAAAGACCGTCAGGCCAATCCACCGCTGCTGGCCCCGCCCACGATTCAAAGCGCGCGCGTCGAAATGGGTGCCGCGGCCTGCCGCTCTGCCAGCCACACTATCGAAGGCATCGATGCGCTGGAGCAGGTGATTGCCGGTGCGACGCGCATGGGCATCCTGCAACATCCGGCGATGATCCGCACGCGCATGCTGCTGGCGGATTGCTACCGGCGCGCGCAGCGCCAGGCAGATGCCGACAGCCAGGTGCAGGCGGCGCAAGCGCTGGCGCGGCGCCATGCACGGCTGGCGCCGTTCTATACCGCGCTGCTGCCCGCCGCCACGCCAGTCCGCGCACCGTAATTCGCAGCGCTTCAATGGCGCCAACGCGCTTTGACAAGCGAACCGGACACGACTGGCATCCCGCTGACGAGGTATACCGCCGGCGGGCGCCGGGTGTCATAGTCCTGCCTCGGGGGCCCATGTTTTGAAGGGATTGGTAATGTCCTGTCTTTTTTTCAGGCGCCCCGCGACTCTGTTGCTGCTGGCGTACCTGGCGCTGCAGATACTCCACACGACGGTACTTGCACAGACGCTGCCGCCAGGCATCGAAATCATCCCGGCTGCCCCCACCAGCGCCGACCACATTTACCTGCGTTTGCAGCGCACCTGCGGGCAAACCCAGTATTTCCCCGGCCGCCCGCAGGCGCAAAGAATTGGAAATCTCGTGGCGGCGAATATTGGCCGATTTTTCCCGCTCCCCAAGTTATGCGCCCCGGATAGTGCCCCCGCCCCGCCCCTGCTGATCGATGTCGGCCGCCTGCCAGCGGGAAGCTATCTACTCGAGGTAAACGACGGCCTCGCCTTTACCTTCGAGATACTGTATCTACCCATCTTCAGGAACATTCCGCTGGTGGTGGCCGACCGGCGCAGCCAGTCGCCGGTACCGCTCACGCGCCTTAACTACACCGACCACTGGTGGGACCCGGCCGACAGCGGTGCGGGATACATGTTGTGGCATGGCAACAACGACGAGCTGCTTCTCGCGGGTTTTGCTTACGGCACAGACGGCAAGCCGATCTGGATCACGCTGGCGGGCGGCGCCTGGGTTTCACCCACCCGGTACGAGGGGTCACTGCTGTCCACCAGCCGTCCAGCTGCCGCGCTGCCGGCCGGCAATGGTTTTCCGGCCATTGAAGCCACCAGCAGCCATGTGATCGGCACGGGCGCGCTGGATTTTGGTGGTGTGGACGGCATCAATTCCGGCCGCTTCACGTACCGGTTCACAGAGGCCAACGCCGACGTCGTGCGCACCCTGCGCCGCTTTGGCAACCCCGCCCCGGCAGCCGCACCCTCCGCACCACTCAAGCCGGAATTCGAACCCGCTGCGCCCGAACCGTGGCGTACGGTGTACCTGCGAATCCCCGGCACCTGCGAGGCGGCCTATCTGAAGCCCGCATACAAAGTGAAGCAGGCGGGCGACCGCATCACGGTGGACGTGCGTGTGGTGCCGCCGCCCTCGCCCTGCGCGCCACTGGCGCCCGATGAAAGTCATCCACCGCTCATTGTTGAACTGGGCATTCTGCCGGGGGGCGGCTACAAGGTGGACGTGGTGGAAAGCAACGACGCCGGCGTCCCCACCGTCACGCCGCCCGAGTACCTGAACATCCCGATGCTGGTTTCCTCGCGATCCACGGGCAACAGCCCCGGCAGTGTTTCAGCGAATTACAACGGCCACTGGTGGGACCCTTCCGATACCGGTGCCGGCTTCATGGTGTGGCAGGACGTCAACGATGCCACCATGATGGCGTGGTTTACGTATAGCGCCGACGGCAAGCCGCTTTGGTACACGTTGCAGGCCGGCAAATGGATCACGCGCTCGCGCTACGAGGGTACGCTGTACCTCACGTCCCGCCCGCCGACGCCTGGTGCATCGGGTTTTCTTGCCACTGGCACCGCCGCCACCTCGGCCGTCGCCGTAGGGACCGCCGTGCTCGACTTCACCGGCCCGGACGGCATCAACGCCGGCGTGTTCACCGCCACGCTCACGGCCGGCGGGCAGGTGACGCGCAATATCCGGCGATTCAATCAATAGGCGCGGATGGCCTCGCCCGCATCAACGTGCTTTCCCGCCCGATCCGGACACGGCCTGAATCCCGCCGACGGGGTATGACGCGAGCGGGCGCGGGATGTCATAGTTGTACCCACGGTGGGCGCATCTTTTTGAAAGGAATTGCAATGTCCGGTCTTTCGGTCAGGCTGCCATCGGTGCTGCTGGCATGGCTGGCGTTGCTGGTGCCGCATGGTGTGGCGCTCGCGCAGACGCTGCCTGCCGGCATTGAAATCATCCCGGCCGCCCCCACCAGCGCCGACAATATTTACCTGCGTCTGCAGCGGTCCTGCGGGCAAACCCAGTACACCCCCGGGCGCCCATATGTATCAATATTCCAGGGCGCGCTGGGGGCGTACATCTCCCGGTTCACAACGCTGCCCAGGCTGTGCGCGCCGGACGACGCGCCCGCCCCGCCGCTGCTGATCAATGTCGGCCGCCTGTTGCCCGGCACCTACCCGCTCACCGTGCGGGAAGGCAGTTCGAACAACAATGAAATTGTCTATTTGCCCACCTTCCAGGGCTTGACGCTGGTCGTCACCGACCGGCGCAGCCAGTCGTCGGTCCCACTCACCCGCCTGAACTACACCGACCACTGGTGGGACCCGGCCGACAGCGGTGCCGGCTACATGGTGTGGCATGGCAACAACGACGAGCTGCTGCTCGCAGGATTTGCCTACGGCACAGATGGCAAGCCGACCTGGATCACGCTCACCGGCGGTACCTGGGTTTCGTCCACACGTTACGAGGGTCCGCTGCTGTCCACCAGCCGCCCGCCTGCCGCGCTGCCGCCCGGCAATGGTTTTCCGGCTATCGCCGCGACCAGCAGCAACGTGATCGGCACGGGCGCGCTGGATTTCGGTGGCACGGATGGTATTTATTCCGGACGATTCTCATATCGGCTCAACGGCGCCAACGGTGACGTGACCCGTAACCTGCGCCGCTTCGGCAGCCCCGCGCCCGTAACCGCACCGACCGCACCGCTCAAACCGGAACTCGAACCTGCCGCCCCCGTACCCTGGCGCCCGCAATACCTGCGCATTCCCGGCACCTGCGAGGTGGGCTACCTCAAGCCCGCTTACACCGTGACGCAGGCCAATGAACGCATCACGGTGAACGTGCGCCTGGCGTCGCCGCCCTTCCCCTGCGCACCACTGGCGCCCGGGGAAAGCCATCCGCCGCTGATCGTTGAACTGGGCAAGCTCCCATACGGCGAGTTCGTTGTGGACGTGGTGGAGAGTAACAACGTGGGCGTCCTCACCGTCGCAAAAGCCGGTTACATGAACATCCCGGCGACAGTGTCCCGACGGAACTTCGACGAGGACACCGGTAGTGTTTTCGCAAACTACAACGGCCACTGGTGGGACCCGTCCGATGCCGGCGCCGGCTTCATGGTGTGGCAGGACATTTCCGATGCCACGATGGTGGCGTGGTTCACCTATGACGCCGATGGCAAGCCGGTCTGGTATTCATTGCAGGGCGGCACATGGACTACCCGCTCGCGATACGAAGGCACGCTATACCTGACCTCGCGCCCGGCAACGCCCGGCGCCTCCGGCGTTCTCGCCACTGGCACGGCCGCGACGTCCGCCATCGCCGTGGGCACCGCCATCCTCGACTTCACCGGCCCGGACGGCATCAACACCGGCGTGTTCACCGCGACGCTCACCGCAGGCGGGCAGGTGACGCGCAACATCCGGCGCTTCAATCAGTAGACAAGAAGCCCAAACTCAAGCACTGGCGCGGCTCCTGGCGGCATTTCGGCCTGGGAGCCGCGCCAGTGTTCGATTTTATAAATTCATTCGAACCCCGCTTCCCCTGCCCGTGGGATGCAAGGACCGGCGTTGTCGTGCGATAGTGCGCTTTAGGGGGCGTTTTTTTTGCGAAGGGGTATTCCATGAATTTGTTCATCCGGACGTTGTTACGCACCGGCCTTGCCATCACTGCAGCGGCCTTGAGCCCGGCGGTGTTTGCGCAGTTCGCGCTCAGCACCGCGCAGCTGGTGCCGGCTACCCCCACCAGCGGGGACACCACCTACCTCCGCCTCTCACGGCCCTGCGGCACCGGCCAAGAGCTGACGACGCCTGCGTACAGCATCACCAAAACGGCTACCGGCATGGAGGTTACTTTGCGGTATTCGCGTACCGGCGCGCCCACCTGCGCACGACCGGACCCGCTGCCTGCTGACCCCATCCTCATCGAACTGGGCAAACTGCCGCCCGGCAACTACGCGGTAACCGTGCGCGGCGTTGTGGCCACAGCCGTCGAAGCCGTTTTCTTCCCGGCACTGGCTGGCCCGGTCAACTTCACCGTACTCGACCGCCGCAGCCAATCGCAACCGCCGTTCTCGCGCGTCAATTATTCCGACCACTGGTGGGACAGCGCAGACGGTGGCGCGGGCTTCATGATCTGGCAAAACTCGAACGACCAGTTCCTCACCGTGTGGTTTACCTACGGCACAGACGGCAAGCCCACCTGGTACACCGTGCAAAGCGGCAGTTGGGTGACACCGACGCGATACGACGGCCTGTTGATTACCTCCAGCCGTCCACCGGGCGAGGCCACCACCGGGTTCCCGGAAGTGGCCAACACCGAAAGCGCGGTGATTGGTTCCGCCACGGTCGATTTCGGTGTGGGCGATGGCTCCACCACGGCCCGGCTGAGTTATCACATCACCAACACCAATATCGATGTGGTGCGCAACCTGCGGCGTTTTGGAAAGTGACCATCATGAACATCACACACCTCTCCGCCCGCTGCATCGTCAGCATCGCCGCCGCGTTGGTCACAGTCTTGGGCACCGCCCTGCCCGTCACCGCGCAAAACGTGACGGTGCCCACCATCGTCCCCGCAGCGCCCACCAGTGGCGACCTCATCGTGCTGCGCATGCCCGGCCGCTGCAATGCCGCCTATCGCGCCCCCGGCTACAACGTGCGCATGGCCGGCAACAACATTTACGTGCAGCAGCGCTACACCAGCCCACCACCACCCTGCCCCGCGCCGCCCATTGGCGAGACGGCGTTCCCCGTGCTGGCCGAAATCGGCCGCCTGCCCGCGGGCACCTACAACATCGACATCACCGGCGTGAGCGATATCGGCGGCAGCATCATCGAAACCCCGGAGTTCGTCAGCATTCCGCTCGTCGTCACCGCCAAGGCCGGCAGCACCAGCGGCAAGGTGCCCGCCATCAGCTATGCCGGCCACTGGTGGGACCAGACCGATGTGGGCGCGGGCTTCATGATCTGGCAGAGCGACCGCGACGCCATGCTGCTGACCTGGTTCACCTACACGCTGGAAGGCAAGCCGGCGTGGTATTCCCTGCAGGGCGGCAACTGGGTCTCCTCCACCCGCTACGAGGGCCCGCTTTACCGCACCAACCGCCAGCCCAACCCCAACGCGCCGCACAGCGTGGCCAACCCGACGCTCAACACCACGGTCAGCGTCGGCACCGCGGTGCTGGATTTCAGCGGCCAGGACGGCATCGACAGCGGCGTGTTTACCGCCACCTTGAGCGCCGGCGGGCAGGTCACCCGTAACATCCGCCGCTTCGGCAAATAGCCCCCGCCACCCACCCCTGCCGGGCCATCGGCGGGGGTGGCAGCTTTGTACGGAAGCGTACATAAGGCTTTGTTTTTATTAAACTAGTTATACTCAGGGCACGCCCACAACGGCACCAAAAGTCCCCAAACCTTGGGACAATGCCGGCGGGTAGCACAACGGACCTGAGACAAAATGCGCAACCCGAAGCCGGGCCTTCTGCCAGCCCGCAACCGCCTGCTTGCCGGGCTGCCTGAAAACAACCTGCTGCGCCTCGCCGAACACCTCGAAGAAATCCCGCTGCACTTCGGCCAGGTACTGCATGAGGCCGGCGAACCGATCGCCCATGTGTATTTCCCGAATAGCGGCGCGATCTCGATGATTGCCATGGCGAGCCCCATGAAGGGCACCCAGGTGGGTATGTTCGGTCGGGAGGGCCTGGTGGGCATTTCGGCGGTGTTCGGCTCCGGGGCTTCGCCGCTGCGCGCTGTGGTACAGGACGGCGGCACCGCCATGCGCATGCCGGCTTCCCGCCTGCGCTCCGAAGTGGCAGCCAGCACCCACTGGCACCACGAACTGCTGCGCTTCAGCACCGGCATGCTGGCGCAGGCCTCGCAGACCGCCGCCTGCAACCGCTATCACACCATCGAAGAACGTCTGGCCGGCTGGCTGCTGGCCATGCGCGAACGCACCGGCACCAACGACTTCGCCCGCACCCAGAGCTTTCTGGCGCTGATGCTGGGCGTGCGGCGGGTGGGCATCACCCTCGCCGTCACCGGGCTGGAATCGCAGAATCTGGTCAGCAGCACCCGTGGCCACATCCATATCGTCAACGTCAAAGGGCTGGAAGCCGTCGCCTGCGGCTGCTTCCGGCACAGCCTCGGCGCCGACCTGGAAGATGCAGCCTTTCCAATGCCCGGCACGGGCTGATTCCGCCCCGTGGCAACCCGCCAGGACGGGCCGCCGGATGCCCGCATCCGACCCCCAAACACCAGCACTGGCGCGGCTCGCAGGCCTTTTTTGCTCCAAAAGGCGCAACAGCGCTTGAGTATCAGCCCCGAGGGGTATAAGGTTGCCAGCGTCCCTGACCACCGGCATCGCACCGGGCAATCTGGCGGAGGACAAAAAGCACTCGGACCACCTCAGGGCGCAAGCTGCACAACGCGGCTTGCAGCAGTACGCAGCACGGAAGGAGACAACATGGCAGAACACACCAAGATCGTGAACACCATCCCCGCCGCCCGGATGCGTGAAGCCATGCGAACCCTGCCCCCCGCCCGCGTCGCCGCCAACGACTTCATGGACAGCCAAACCTTCAACGCCGAAGGCCGCCCAGTGATGGTCCGCTTCAAGCGAGCGTTGTTCGAGCGTCAAGCCATCGAAAAGAAATGCGGCTGGGTGTTTGAGTCCGCGCGCTTTCTGGACGTGGAAGTTGCGGGGCACGCGGACTGAGGTTGGCGGTTTCTTCGCGCAGTGCGCGCGAGGTTGAAGCTCTGCAGCGCGTCAATTTGAAGGGACTGATGCCGTCACGCTTTGCTGGCGGCATCGCCATTTGAAGCACCGCAAATCCCTCCCGACCTCCCTTTAAGAAAGGGAGGGGTCCTGCGACTCTTGTCGAACTCAGCAATCGGCTAGGTCCCTCCCTTTCTTAAAGGGAGGCAAGGAGGGATTTGCGGCGTTCGCCAATGAAAGCGCAACCACGAAGCCCCGAACGACATAGCCCCTCGCCGCGCATTGCGAACACCCCACTCCCAATCAGTGCTTCTTCTTCGCCTTCTCCAACTCCTCCTTTGAAGGCGCCTCACTCTTCTCCACCAGCAGCTGGCCATCCCCCGCATCCACCAGCAGCTTCAGATACCCCGGCTTGTCACCGCGCTTGTACGTCAGCGACCACACCAAACACCCGGAATCCACTTCCAGCACGCCCTCTTTCAATGGCCCCGGACGGCGCGTCATGTTGGCGCGGGCGATGGTTTCGGCATCTTCTTTCGACACCGTGGCCTTGGCTTTGAGGGTTTCTGCCGGCGCATCCTTGGGCAGCTTTACGGAGCACTTCTTTTCCCATTTGGGCGCGGCCGCAGCGGTGGCGGGGATCAGGGCGATCAGGCAGGCCAGCAGCAAAGGTTGGGGGGACATGGCGGCTCCTGTGGGCAAACGGGATCACAGGATAGCCCAGATGCGGCCCGGCGCCATGCCGCCCCAACCCGTTGGAAGCCGCGCCAGTATTCATCCGTTGACGCGCACCCCGCCCCACCCTATCCTGACGCTAACAACAGCCCAGCACGCTGCTAACGTCCCGAACCTCAGGGGGACGGAGCTCCACAAGGGAAGCGCGTGCAAGCGCCAGGAGGACGGACCAGTGGCAGCAGAGTACCCCCCATTCATGCATGGATACGGCATGATCGCGCCCGCATTCGCGAAGATCCAGGACCCCGACCGCGCGACGCCCGAGGTGTTCAACCACGAGTACCTGCGCTACACGCTCATGTTTGCGCGCGAATCCGACCGCGCCTTCATCCCGCTGATGAAACGCATCGGCATGCTGACCACCGAAGGCAGGCCCACGCCGCTGTACGAACGCCTGCGCAAACCCAAGACCGCCAGCGCCGCCATCAGCGAGGCGCTGCGCATCGGCTACCCGGACCTGTATGCCGCGCAGCCCGACGCCGACACCATCGACCGCAAAGTGCTTTCTGAACTGGTGACCACCACCACCAAACTGGAAGTGGGCCACACCAGCCAGCGCGCCATCGTCGGCACGTTTTTGTCGCTGCGTGAACTGGCCGCCCCGAAAGTGGAAGTGCCCCGCAGCGGCGACCGTCGACGCAGCGAAGACCGCCGCAGCCGCGGCTGAAACGCAATCACCACACCCAGCATCACCCGCGCGCCGCCGGCGCCACCGGTTTGCAGTAATTCGAAGTGCAGCCCAACTGTGAGGTTCGAATGAACAGCATCTCCCGCCACCGGCCACCCCGCCCATATCCCTTCATCGCCGCCGCATTGATTGCATTGACCGCGTGCCTCGCGCCCGCCGCCATCGCGCAGCCCGCCGCCGGCAAGGCCCCCACGCCCGAACAAACCCGCGCCGACGTCACCGCCCTGCTGCAGGATTTCCTGAAGCCCGGCAACAACGACAAAGCCGAATGGCACGAACGCTTCTGGGCCGAAGACCTGGTCTACACCACCTCGGGCGGCATCGTGAAAACCAAAGCCGAGATCCGCCAGTCCTTCAAGGACGCCGCCAAACCAGCCACAGAAAAAGCCAACCCCAACATCAAGCCCCCGGCCGCCACCACCGTGTTCTCCGCCGAAGACATCCTGGTGCGCCCCTACGGCGAGATGGCCGCGCTCACCTTTCGATTGGTGGCGAAGGAAGCGGATGGGAAGGTGAGTACGTATCGCAACAGCGGGACGCTGCTGTACCGCGGGGGGAAGTGGCAGGTGGTGACTTGGCAGGCGACGAAGGTCGATGCAAGAAGTTAAAAAAGCAGTTATTTCGGCAATCTAAGGGCGCAATCCCTATGGCGATAAAGAAAATCACAATTCGAAACTTTCGCTCAATCGTGGCCGACGAGTTCGAGCCCAAGGCGCTAAATATCGTGGTGGGCGCCAATGACGTCGGGAAATCAAACTATCTTCGCGCGCTTAACTTGTTCTTTAACAATCAAACCGAACCCAATGTCCCGCTAAATTGGAAAGTCGATTACTCGCAAAACGTCGAAAAACGCAAGGGCAAAGCTGAAGAAATATCGATTGAGATTACCTTTGCACCGCCTCAAACCTTTACATCAACTGCGCATGTTGTTTGGCGCAAAAGTTGGCGAAAAGAAAGCCATCTTCCTTATCGCAACGAAAAGAGCACTGAAGACAAAAAAGTTATTGGGGGCCGACAAAAGCTCGATATCTGGCTGGAGCGCACTCGCTTCAAGTATGTGCCAGCCATAAAAGGACCAGAATATTTCCGCACGCTTTTAAGGGACCTACACGACACGCTCGCAC
>CAYSKY010000058.1:0-11378 GCA_964431425.1 uncultured Burkholderiales bacterium | reverse complement strand
AGCAGCGGACTTTTAATCCGTTGGTCGCAGGTTCGAATCCCGCACGGCCTACCAAATTTCTGCCAGGGGGCGATCTCCGCCCCCTGGCCACAGCCAGTCACCGAAGTTGAGTGGGGTCGTTAGCTCAGTTGGTAGAGCAGCGGACTCTTAATCCGTAGGTCGAAGGTTCGAATCCTTCACGGCCCACCAGAATCAGCCAGGGGCACCCGAGGGGTGCCCCTGTTCTTTTTCGCATTGCCCTGTCGGTTCATGCGGCGGTGCACAACGGGATTTGAGTGCGCTATTGCATATACTGCATGCGGTCTTTTGAATATATTCTGATTCGCCGATAACAAGACTTGTGTGAACTCCCGAACTGCGGTCTGTGCATGCGCGGATCGCAGCGGGCAAAAAGAACAATCCGCGATGTTGCAAATCGATTCCTGGGAAGTCAATCTGCGCCGTCACACGGCCCAGGCGGGAGGTTTTGTCGTGCGATTTACGCCGCATGCCCGGAGCACATTTTGTGGTTTGGATGGCTGCCGGGATGACGAAGGCACGGTCTGGATCGGCAGCGCTTCGCCGGCCGGGCAGTGGATTCGTGACGACATGATGCGCACCCGCTTGATACAGGATGCCGCAGCCGCCTATCGCCGGGCGCTCATCCAGCGCAACGAAATTCTGCAACGGGCCTGATCTCTACCCGGCTGCAGTTCCGTCATCGCCTGCGCAGTTGGAACCGCACCAGCCACCGGCTTTGCGGCGCTAGGCCTGAGAAACGAACTTTGCTTCCAGCATCGAGTACACGGCCCGCAATGTCTGCGCCTCGCCACCTTCCGGGCGGCCGGGACGCGCCTTCGGATTCCATGCGAAGAGATCGATATGGATCCACGGGAGTTCCCGCGGCACAAAGTGCTCCAGAAACAGTGCGGCGGTGACGGCACCCGCCTGGGGCCCGCCGGTGTTAATGATGTCACCGATGCTGCTCTTGATCATCTCGTTGTAATTTTGCCAAAGCGGCATGCGCCACAGCGGGTCCTGGGTACGCGCACTGGCCGCCGCCAGGGCATCGAACCACTCATCGTTGTTTGCAAACGTGGCGGGCAGTTCCGGCCCGAGCGCCACCCGCGCGGCGCCCGTGAGGGTCGCAAAATCAACAATGACTTCTGGCCTGGATTCCGCCGCCAGCGCCAATGCATCCGAAAGCACGACGCGACCCTCGGCATCGGTGTTGCCGATCTCGAGATTGATGCCTGTGCGGGTGGCGACAATTTCTCCCGGCCGGTAGGCATTTCCCGCGATGGCGTTCTCCACGGCCGGTACCAGCATCTGCAACCGGACCGGTAATTTCAATTCCATGATCAGCCGCGCGAGGCCCAGTGCATGGGCACCACCCCCCATGTCTTTTTTCATGTGGCGCATGCCATCCGCGGCCTTGATATCCAGGCCGCCCGTGTCGAAGCAAACCCCTTTGCCCACGATGGCAACGCGGGGATGCGAGGGTTCGCCCCAGTTGATTTCAATCAGCCTTGGCGGCCGATGACTGGCACGGCCGACCGCATGAATGGCCGGGAAATTGTGTTGCAGGAGCTCGTCGCCCACCCACTCGCGAAACGTCCCGCCGAATTGGGCGGCAAGACCACGCGCGATATCGGCCAGGTGCTGGGGGCCCATGTCTTCGGTTGGCGTGTTGACCAGATCGCGCACCATGTTCATGGCCGCCGCCACGGTGATCGCCCGTTGGGTCGCGGCATCAGGTGCAACCAGCAGTTGCGCCGTCGCGCGCGGCTTCCGATAGCGCGCGAATTCGTAGCGGCCCAGTTCCCAGCCCAGCACCGCGGCAAACCCATCAAGAGCGTCATGATGCGTGGCGATGCGGTATGCACCGGCAGGCAGTGCGAAGGGCAGGTGGGACAGCGCGTAGATATCCGCGCCATCGCGCACCCCCGCCACGACGCAAGCCAGGGTCCCGCTGTCGTCCGGTACAAGGGCAAAGGTGTGTGGCTTGGCGCGAAAACCGGTAGTCGTGAGCCAGGCCCGCGTCCTGTCATCGGCGTGCGCAAGGAACGCTTCGATGTTGGCGGTATGGACGATGACCAGCGGCGTTGCCGCGGCAGCGTGGGAGAGATCGGTGGAGACGGTCATATGAAGCTCAGTAAATAATGCCGACGAGTGCACCACAGGACAAGGTGGCCAGCGAGCCCGCGACCAGGCTTTTGTAACCCAGGTCAATGATGTCGGCGCGGCGTTCCGGGCAGATCGTGCCGAGGCCGCCGATCATGATGCCGATTGAAGCAAAATTGGCAAAGCCGCAGAGGGCATAGATCATGATCACGCGACTACGCTCTGAAAGCGAAGATGGATCAATCTTGGCCAGGTCAAGAAACGCAATAAACTCGTTGAGTACGGTCTTGGTGCCCATGAGCGAGCCGGCCACCTGTGCTTCGTTCCAGGGAACGCCGATCAACCATACCACCGGCTTCATGATCATGCCCAGCACCCCCTGGAGCGTAGGCGCCGAGGCCTTGTCAAAAGGCAAGCCCAGGATCATGTTGGTCAAGGCGATCAGCGCGGTCAGCACAATCAACATGGCCGCCACATTGATGTAGCTGGCGACGCCGTCCACCGTGCCCTGGGTGATGGCATCCATCATGCTACTGGCCGGCCGGTCGGTGGCAATGTCGCCGTCGGTGACGGGGCCTTCGTGCGGGACCATCAGTGCCGAAAACGCGACTGCTGCCGGGGCTGAAATGAACGAAACGATCAGGACGTGGCCGATCGCATCCGGCACCACGCCGCCCAGAATGATGCCGTACACGACCATGACGGTACCGGCAATACCGGCCATGCCGCCGGCCATGGTGATGAATAATTCTCCGCGTGAAAGTTTGGCGAGGTAGGGCTTGATGAACATGGGTGCCTCGACCGTACCCAGAAAGATGTTGGCCGCTGTGGAAACGCCCACTGCGCCGCCGATGCCGATGGTCTTTTTCAGGACCCATGAAAATGCATTCACGATGAGCGGCAGGATGCGCCAGTGAAACAGCAGCGAGGAGAGTGCCGAGACCACAATAATCAGTGGCAGAGCCATCGTAATGAGAATGAATGTTCCCTTGCCGTCCTCCACCTTGAACGGTGCATCCGCGGGATTGGCGGTGGCGCCCAGGTAGCCGAACACGAACTTGGTACCTTCGCGGGTGGCAGCCGCCACGCCGTTCAGCGCATCGTTGAGCGCCGACGAGGCCTCCTTGAACCACGGAAACTTGAACAGCAGCACGAACATGACGATTTGCAGGGCGATCGCACCCAGAACGGTGCGCCAGCTGATGGCGTTGCGTTTTTCCGAAATGGCCCACGCGAACACAAACAGGACCACAAATCCCAGCAGGCTTTGCATGGCGAGCGGCATGGCGGAGGGCTCCTCGGTTGCCGGATGCGGACGAGCCGCAAAATGACGAATCATACCGGCGATCCGCGCGCCGACGCTAGGCGGACTGGCTTGCGCGTAGAATTCCGTCGTCCATCTGCCACCGCCGATACAAATGAGATCAAAACTTTTCAGCGCCCGGCTTTCGGGCCTCCTGCTGCTGGTGTGCCTCGCAGGATGCGGCTCGCTTCCCGTCGTCAACCCGCCGGCCGATAGCGCGCCGCCGGTGGAGGTGAAGCTGATCGCGTTCAACGACTTCCACGGAAATCTGAAAACCCCCAGCCTTCGTATCCCGGTGCCTGACAAGAGCCAGTCGACGGGGTTCCGCTTTGAGTCTGCCGGCGGCGTCGAGCAATTTTCGGCACTGGTACAGAGCCTGCGCAACTCGAATCCCAACCATGCAGTGGTATCGGCCGGTGACATGGTCGGTGCGACCCCGCTGCTGTCGGCGTTTTTTAGCGATGAGCCGACGATTGAAGCCATGAATCTGGTGGGTGTCGATTTTCACGGCGTGGGCAACCATGAGTTCGATTACGGTATCAAGCACCTCAAGCGCCTGCAGGCCGGCGGCTGCAAACTGAATGAAAAAACCGGATTGCCGGACTGCGAGGGCCGGGCGCCATTTGCCGGGGCGAAATTTCAGTTTCTGGCCGCCAATGTGCTCGAAACGAGCACAGCCAAAACTCTGTTTCCAGCCTACGCCATCCGGGAATTTGAGGGGATCAAAGTCGCCTTCGTCGGGATGACCTTGCGCGGAACCGCAGCACTGGTTCGACCGGGCGGGTCCGCCGGGGTTGAGTTCCGCGACGAAGTGGCGACCGTCAACGCCCTGGTTCCCGAAATCCGGCGCCAGGGCATTGAAGCCATTGTTGTTTTGATCCACGAAGGCGGGGTTCAGATGGGTGGAATCAGCGAGTGTGTGGACTTCAAAGGCGAATTCAAAGCCCTCGTGGAAGCATTTGACCCGGCCATTGATGTGGTCGTCAGCGCCCATACTCACCGCTACTATGTATGCGAGTTCGGGCAGAAGCTGGTCACCAGCGCGGGCAGCTATGGCACCCTGGTGACTGAAATCGACCTTCAACTGGATCGCAAATCGCATGATGTGGTGCGAAAGTCCGCACGCAACGTGGTCGTAAAGCCCGATGGTCCGCGCGATCCGCGATTGACTGACTTGGTGGACCGCTACACTGCTTTGGCAAAGCCGCTTGAGACGCGTGTGGTGGCCAGACTGACCAGGGAACTGCCCAATGTTTCCAACGCAGCCGGCGAGTCACTGATGGGCAATCTCATCGCAGACGCACAGGCGAATGCGTTCGGACTTACCGCGGCGCAGGCGCAGGAGTTACGGCTGTCTCCGGCACAGTCCGGAAGTGATGGCAGCCTGAGGCCGATTGCGTTCAACAACCCCGGCAGCGTGCGCTCACCCTTGATTCCCGCGGCTGATGGCAGCGTGACCTACGGTGACTTGTTCAAGGTGCAGCCGTTTCAGAATGACCTGATCGCCATGGTGCTGACCGGTGCGCAACTCAAGGCGTTGCTGGAGCAGCAATTCGCAGGTGCGCGCCCGCAGGTCATGGGGGTTTCGAAAGGCTTCAGTTACGCATGGGATCCGGCACGCCCAGCCGGGGACCGGGTTATTTTGGAATCCATTCGCGTCAACGGATTCCCCATGGTGATGACAGACCGCTACCGGATTGTGGCCAACAGCTTTATTGCCGCCGGCAGCGACGGTTTTGGCAAGTTTACGGAAGGGACTGACCGACGGGCTGGACCGCTCGACCTTGAGGCCTTGGTCAATTACCTTACCGCGCAATCGCCCTATTCCCCACCACCCCTGGGTGAGCGTGTCACCCGTATCAACTAAATCGCGGTCGCGCCCAGCCTGAAAGGCTTGCGCAACTGCAGTGCGACCCGCCCGCCGGGCCAACTCGCCCGAATTGTTGCGAATGTGCAACATTCGGCACCGGCGCATCTCGGGTTTTCAACGCGCCAAACTTAAGCACGATTCTAGAAAAGTGAGCCCAAGTCTTTGTAAGAGCGGCAAATCCTGAAGTCGAGCCGACCTGATCCTGACTGATTGGTTCACTTGCAGCCATGAATCCGTCATAATCCGGCGATAAAAATGCATGCTTACCGACACTCGGATTTGCCTCAGAGGGACGGGAGTCGGAACACCAGATATCGCTGGCGCGGCACACAAGTTTTTCATCTGGCTCGGTCGCAGAAGTACCCGAACAAACCATTCACTCTCACATCTGGAGTTTTAATATGACCCACGAAAATCGGTTTCGGCTCTCCAAGCTGGCACTGTGCGTTGCCCTGGCGATCGGGGCGGCTCCCGCACTCGCGCAGAACACAACTTCGGCGATCGCCGGGCGCATTACGGGTGCCAGTGGTGGTGCAGTTGCCGGCGCGCAGGTAACGATCCTGCACAATGAGTCCGGCACGGCGACCAACGTGGTGACCGATGCAGATGGGCGCTACTCGGTGCGCGGTCTGCGTGTCGGCGGTCCCTATACGATCACCATCACAAAGGACGGCAAGACGGAGAAGCGGGAAAATGTGTTCCTGGCGCTTGCGGAGACCACCAGCCTGGACGCCAAGATCGGTGCCTCAACGCAGTCTGTGGAGACCATTGTCGTCACCGGCAGCGCGGTGGGTTCGGACAAATTCAGCAATACCGCCATCGGCGCGACGACCAGCATCGGTCGTGACCAATTGGATGCTTTGGCCTCCATCCAGCGCAACCTGCAGGATTACGCCCGTACTGACCCGCGCGTCTCACAAACGGACAAGGAGCGCGGCGAAATTTCCGTCGGCGGCCAGAACTCCCGCTACAACAAGATTACGATTGACGGCGTCAACATCAGCGACACCTTCGGCCTGGAAGCCAATACCCTGCCGACGCTGAAGCAGCCGATTTCGATCGATGCCATTGCCTCTGTGCAGGTCAACGTTTCCAACTACGACGTGACCCAGACCGGCTACACCGGCGGCAACATCAACGCAGTGACCAAGTCGGGCACCAACGAATTCAAGGGCAGCGTTTCCTACGTCACGCGCAACGACGATTACGTCGGCAAACGCTACAGCCGCCAGACCAATACCTACACGGATTCGCCGAAATTCAAGGAAGAAACCAAGGGTTTCACCTTGGGCGGCCCGATCCTGAAGGACAAGTTGTTCTTCTACGTAGGTTATGAAGAGCTGACCAGCACGCGCAACGCGCCGGACTTCGGCCCGATCGGAAGCAATGCGTCCAGCGTGATCGGCATCACCCCGTCTGCCATTGCAGGTGTTACGGCGCTCGCGCAAAGCCAGTACAAGATCAACCTGGGTGATCTCAATGTTTCAGCCGGAACCGAACTGAAGGTCAAGGACACGCTTGCCAAGTTGGACTGGAACATCAACAACAACCACCGGGCCAGCGTTCGCTACACCAAGACCGACCAGGTAGAGCCGATTTATCCAAACTTCTTCAACACCCCGTCTACCGCGTTGGCGCTGAGCTCTGACTGGTACGACCAGGTCAAGACCATCGAAACGACCGTCGGCCAGTGGTTTGCGGACTGGACGCCGACACTGTCCACCGAGGTCAAGGTCTCGTCGCGTGATTACCACAGCGAGCCGCTGAATAAATCCAGCCTGCCGCTGATGCAGTTCTCCTACACCGGTGCGCTGCCGACCGGGCTGCCGGCCAGTGTGCTGGGCGGCACCCGTAACCTGAATGCCGGTACCGAGCGCAGCCGTCATACCAACATCCTCGACACGCAGACCAAGGATTTGTACGTCGGCGCAAACTGGACGCTGGGCGAACACGAAATCAAGTTTGCCGGCGACTTCAGCGACAACAAGATCTTCAATGCGTTTTTGCAGGACACCAAGGGTAATTACACCTTTAGTTGCCAGAACAGCAGTGCAACCTACACCTACACCTTCGGCACGATTAGCTGCGGTACCGCAACGGCCGCACAGATTGAGGCAGCGGTGCTGGAAAACTTCGCCAAAGGCCGCCCCTCAAGCTACCTGGTGCAGGTCCCGGTCAACGCCGGCGGCTCGCTTGCCGATGGTATCGCCCAGTTCCACCTGAAGAATCAGGGTCTGGCTGCGCAGGACACTTGGTCCGTCAACCAAAACCTGACCTTGCAATACGGCTTCCGGGTTGATACACCGCGCATGCCGCAAAAGCCGCTGACAAACACGGCTGCAAGCGCGCCGCGGGTTGCAGGCAGCATTTCCGGCAGCACCGTAGTGCGCGAGAGCGGTGGATTCGGTCTCGACAACACCCATACGATCGACGGCGAAAGCCTGTTCCAGCCGCGCTTCGGCTTCAACTACACCTTTGACAGCAAACGTCCGATGCAGCTCCGCGGCGGCCTTGGCTTGTTCCAGGGTTCTGCGGCGACAGTGTGGATCTCCAATGCTTATTCCAACACCGGGGTTGCAACGCGGGTGGTTGGTTGCGGCACATCCGGTTTTGCGGCCTGTCCGGCAACCGGTGGCATCTACAGCCCGGATCCGAACGCACAGATCACCAACTTCGCAGGCGCCGCGCCGGCTGCCAACGTTGATTTCCTGCAACCCGGCTTGGGCCAGCCGTCTGTCTGGAAGGGCAACCTGGCATTTGAAACCGAATTGCCGTGGTACGGCATTGTTGCCAGCGTTGAGTACCTGCACACCAAAGTTGACACCGGCATCTACTACCAGCACCTGAACCTGGGCGCACCGACCAAACTGGCCTACGACGGCCGCCAGATGTTCTATACCGCCAGCGCGCTGAATCCGGCTTGCTGGACTGCGGGCGGCTCGCGCATCACCACCGGTACCGTTTGTAGCGTTGACAACCGTACTCGTGCACTGAGCAACCCGGCGTTCAACAACGTGCTGCTCGCCGCGAAGTCGGACGCCGGTGGCGGCAAGACAGCCACCGTGTCGTTCAACGGTCGCATCCAGAAGGAATGGAACTGGTCGCTGGCCTATACGTTCAGCCAGGCAACCGAAGTCAGCCCGCTGACTTCGTCGGTATCCAACTCCAACTTCAACGCCCGTTCAATCTTCAATCCGAATGAAGATGTTTCTGCCAACTCCGCCTACCTGGTCAAGAACCGTATCAACGGCAGCCTGACCTGGGAGCGCGCTTTCATCAAGGGATACAAGACCCGCCTCGGCTTCTTCTACGAAGGTCGTACCGGCAAGCCGTATAGCTGGACCTTCACGAACGACGCCAACGGTGACGGTGTTGCCGGCAACGATCTGCTGTTCATCCCGTCAGGTATGGGTTCAGGTCAGGTGGTCTTCCTCGGCGACTCTGCAACCAGCACGACCAATGAGGCGCGCTTCTGGTCGATCGTCAATTCCAATCCGGTGCTGGCAAAGAGCGCAGGCAAGGTCGTTGGCCGCAACGAGGATTTCTCGCCGTGGACCAACAGCATCGACATGCGCATCAGCCAGGAAATCCCGAGCTTCTTCAAGGGACACAAGGCCGTGTTTGCGTTTGACATCCTGAACCTCGGCAACCTCCTGAACAAGAAGTGGGGCCGCATCGATGAAATGGCCTTCAACTCCAACGGTGGGCAGCGCCGCACGTTTGTGAACTTCGTCGGCCTGGATCCGACCGGCAAGTACATCTACAGCGTGGCCAACAATGCCGACGACTTCACCACGCGCCAGCAGCGTGGCGAGTCGCAGTGGGCACTGCAGGCAACTTTCCGCTACGAGTTCTAGGCGGCAGTTCCTCTGTAACAGGCAAACGGCCGGTGGAAACACCGGCCGTTTTGTTTTGGGTTGTTCGGGGGACGTCACACTTGGGGCGCCGCGAACGGATTCTTGGGCCGCAGCCTTGCGAAGTTATAATTCGCCGGTGAAACAACTCATTCTTGACCTCATACCGGAGCCGTCGCCGACACTTGCGAACTTCGTTGTTGGCGAGAATGCGGAAGCGCTCAATTGTCTGAAAAGCCTCGTTGCGAGCGACCAGCCGGAGGCCGGTGCCGGTGTCTATTACCTGTGGGGTACTCGCGGCAGCGGCAAGAGCCATCTTGCACGTGCGATGGCGGACTCAATCGGCGCCTCATTGCTTGACGGGGTCGGGATGGCCGATGCAAATTTGCCGGCAGCCGTGATCGATGACGTCGAGCGACTGGACGAGGATTCGATGCAGGGCCTGTTCAATCTCATCAATCAACAGCGGATTTCAGGTGGCATGGTGATCGCCACCGGCGGCTGCGCGCCGCGCGATCTGCCCATTCGCCGCGATCTGGCTTCAAGACTTGGATCGGGGCTGGTATTCCAGCTGAAATGCCTCTCGGACATCCAGAAGTCCGAGGCCTTGCGCGCGCATGCCAACGCGCGTGGATTTCAATTGCGTGAAGAGGTGATCAGCTACCTGCTCCGCCACTCGCGGCGGGAGATGACATCCCTGGTCGGTGTGCTCGATGCGCTCGACCAGTATTCGCTCGAATCCGGCCGCGAAATCACCCTGCCTCTCTTGCGTGAGATCATGCAGCCTTCCCTGGTATGAACCCAAATGAACCTGGCCCTCTTTGACCTTGACTACACGCTCCTCGCCGGCGACAGCGACCACGCCTGGGGTCAATTTCTGGTTGAGGCCGGCATGGTGGACGGCGACGACTACCGCCAGAAGAACGATGCATTCTGGGCGCGTTACAAGGCGGGCACGCTGGATATCCGCGAGTACCTGCAGTTTGCGCTTGCACCGCTGGCAGGCAGGACGCTTGCAGAAATGCAGCCCCTGCATGACCTGTACCTTCGCAACAAGATTGCGCCCATGGTTCGGCAGCCCGCGATTGATCTGGTCCAGCGCCACCGCAATGACCTTTGTGCGATCGTGACAGCCACAAACACCTTTGTCACCGGCCCCATTGCCGCGCTGTTTGGCATTCCGCACCTCATCGGCTGCGAAGTCGAGGTCATCGATGGCCGGTTTACCGGTGAACCGCTGGGTGTGCCTTCCTTTCGAGAGGGGAAGATCACACGGGTCACCGACTGGTTGCGCGGTATGGGAAAAAGCATCGCCGATTTTCCGCAAAGTTTCTTCTATAGCGACTCCATGAATGACCTTCCCCTGCTCGAAATGGTGAACCAGCCGGTTGCCGTCAATCCCGACGCAGTACTGCGTGACCTCGCGGTCAGCCGCGGCTGGCCGGTCATCCAACTGCACGAGCTGCCGTGATCAAAAAATTCATTCAGCGCGTATTCGGAGGGAAAGCCCCTGCGGCAGCCGCTAAGGCGCCACACGGCTGGCGGGTCTACTCACAGGCCGAGCACGGTATTCACCGCGATGATCTTTCACACGCCGCAATCAATGTCTGTGAGGGACTCCAGAAAGAAGGGTACGAAGCCTTTGTGGTGGGCGGCGCGGTGAGAGACCTCCTTCTGGGGCGTCATCCCAAGGACTTTGATGTCGCAACCAGCGCAACGCCCGAACAGGTCAAGGCGGTGTTCCGCCGTGCGCGCATCATCGGTCGGCGATTCAGGCTGGTGCATGTGATGTTCCGTGATGAGACCATCGAGGTCTCGACGTTCCGCTCGAATCAGGCTGCCCCAGAGGGCGACGAAGCCTCCGCGCAGGTGGACGAGCACGGCAGATTGCTGCGCGACAATGTATTCGGTTCACGGGAAGACGATGCCATTCGTCGCGATTTCACCATGAACGCCCTGTTCTATGACCCCACCCGCCAGGAAGTTTGGGATTACGTGCACGGTGTGGCGGACATTCAGAAAAAGCGGGTCGTCATCATCGGTGATCCGGAAGCACGGTATCGCGAAGATCCGGTACGCATGTTGCGCGCGGCGCGACTGGCGGCCAAGCTCGAATTCACCATTGACGCACCGACGGAAGCACCGATCCAGACGCTTGCGCCGCTGTTGGACAACGTCCCCGAAGCGCGCCTGTTTGACGAAATGCTGAAACTTCTGTTGTCCGGGCACGCACTGGCCGGCCTAGTAA
>CAYSKY010000057.1:3826-11507 GCA_964431425.1 uncultured Burkholderiales bacterium | reverse complement strand
GCATTTGCCCAGCGTGCTACTGTCTTCCAGCGGGTCGAACAGACGGAAACAAATGGATGCATTTGTCGCGGCCAACCATCCAAATGATCGTCACAATCAAGTCACTTCAATATCAACAATGTTGATGACCGGGCAATGACTCGAAAAATCGCGATCATCGGCATGTCGTTCCGGTTTCCGGGTACTACGGCGGACACGTACTGGGCCGACCTGCTGGCCGGCAAAGACATGGTCACTTCGGTGGATCCATCCCGTTGGGCACTCGATACGTTTCGCCACCCGCGCAAGAACCACCCTGGCACCAGCTACACCTTTGCTGCAGGAACTTTGGGCGACATTTCGGGTTTTGACGCGGGTTTCTTCGGGATTTCACCGCGAGAAGCCGGGCAGATGGACCCCCAGCAGCGCCTGTTGCTCGAACTGACCCAGGAAGCATTTGAGGGCGCCGGCATGAAGCCGGCCGCAATCAAGGGAAGTCGCACGGGCGTGTACATCGGCATTTCCAGTGCGGATTACTCCTATCGTTTCGCGGATGACCTCGGTGCGGTGGACTCCACCGTAGCCACCGGCAACACCACGAGCATCGCAGCAAACAGAATTTCCTACGTCTTTGACTTGCGCGGCCCCAGCATGGCCATTGATACCGCGTGTTCGTCCTCGATGGTGGCATTTCACCAGGCATGCCAGTCAATCCGCTCCGGTGAATCAAGTCTCGCCATTTCCGGCGGCGTGAGCCTGCACTTGCACCCCTACGGATTCATCGCGTTTTCCAAGGCATCAATGCTTTCCAGACAGGGAAAGTGTCGTGTGTTTGACGCGGGCGGGGATGGCTACGTGCGGTCGGAAGGCGGTGGCATTCTGATCCTCAAGGACTACGACAAAGCGCTGGCGGACGGCGACCGCATACTCGCCCTCGTCGCCGGGACCGGTATCAATAGTGACGGCCGCAAGTCAGGACTGACCGTCCCCAGCAGCGAGGCACAGGCCGGACTGCTTCAAGGGGTGTATGCCGACGCCGGCATCGACCCGGCGGAAATTGATTATGTCGAGGCGCACGGGACGGGCACGGCAGTTGGCGACCCGATCGAAGCGCATGCGTTGGGCGAAGCGCTCGGCAAGCGCCGGCCAGCGGGAAAGCCGCTTCTGATCGGGTCCGTGAAGAGCAACATGGGACATCTTGAAGCCGCATCCGGCATCGCCGGGCTGGTCAAGGTGATCCATTGCCTTCAGCACCGCGCTGTACCGGCGACCATCCATTTCGAACGTCCGAATCCGAATATTCAATTCGAGGCCTGGAACCTGCAGGCCGTCACCCGGCCGCAACAATTGCGTCCCACCGGCAAAGTCACCATCGGTGTGAATTCATTCGGGTTTGGTGGCGCCAATGCCCATGCCATCCTCGAAAGCGTGCCGGCCGATGTAACAGCGATCGACATCAGGGCCGGCAGGCAGTCGGCAACCCTGATGGTGCCGTTGATTATTTCTGGAAAGACACGGGAAGCGCTGACACAGGCGGCGCTTGACTACGCCGCCCGCCTTACGGCCAACACCCCGCTCTACGACCTCGCGTATGCAGCGGCTTTTCAGCGTGACTGGCACCAGCATCGCGCCGTTGTTTACGCTGAAAAGAATCCACTAGCTGCCGAATTGCTCCAGCGCTTTGCCCGGGGCCAGGACACCACCAATGGCTGCGTGTTCGGAGAAAAAATTTCCGAATCCGCCAAGGTCGCCTTTGTCTACTCCGGCAATGGCTCCCAATGGCCGGGCATGGGTCAGCAATTGATGGCTGAATCGGATGTGTTTCGCGACGCTGTCTTGCGTGTCGATGCGGCATTTCGACCACTCGGCGGCTTTTCCATCGCGGATGAATTTTCCGCCCAGCCGGCCACAGATCGCTACAGCCATACCGACATCGCCCAACCTGCCCTTTTCGCTTATCAAGTCGGCATCACTGAAATGCTAAGGGCGCTTGGCATCCGTGTGGACGTGGTCACTGGCCACAGCGTCGGCGAAGTCGCCGCTGCGTGGGCTGCCGGCGCGCTGACGTTGGAGCAGGCGGCCCATGTTGTTTTTCATCGTAGCCGGCTACAGGAAACCACCCGCGGGAATGGCGCCATGCTGGCGGCAGCGATCAGCCATGAAGAATTCAACAGTCTCGTCGAGGGCCTGATGGCCCAAGGCGGACATTCGCTGGCCGCCGTCAATTCCCCGAAGGGGATAACAATTGCAGGTTCGATCGAATCACTGTCGCAGATTGAACTCCTGTTGAAGCGCGATGGGCGGATTTTCAAGCGTCTTGACCTTCCGTACGCTTTTCACAGCGTGCAAATGGACGGCATTGAGTCTGGCGTTTACAAAGCCCTTGGAACAATCAAGCCAAGAAACGGCACGGTCAGCTTTTACTCGACGGTGACCGGCGATCAGCTTGCCGGCTCGTTTCTCGATGCGTTCTATTGGTGGCAGAACATCCGCAATCCCGTGCGCTTCCATGATGTAGTCAGGAAAATCGGCACCGCCTCGCCACATCTGTTTATCGAAATCGGCCCGCACGCAGTCCTGCGCGGCTACATCAACGACTCGCTGAAGGACACCCGGCTTGTCGGCGATGCGCTCCCGACGAGCATGCGTGGCGCCGAATCCATCGCCCGTATCCGGTCGGTGGCTGCCCAGGTCTTGATCGACGGCGGCGAACCCGATTGGTCGCGTATTTTTCCCCACCGGGGCAAGCCGGTTCGCCTTCCGACCTACCCATGGCAGCGTGAGTCCTGTTGGCACCAGTCCACACCCGAATCGCTCAACCTGCTGCGTCGGGAACGGCGGCACCCGCTTCTCGGGCCTCCCACCCCGGGTCAAGGAACAACGTGGGAAGGTCTTTGCGACACTCACCTGCAACCGTTTCTTGCCGACCACGTGGTCGGGGATGCAGTCGTGTTCCCAGGGGCGGGATACATTGAACTTGCGATTGCGGCCGCAGCGTCCTGGTTGCATGTTGCGCCCGGGAGCGTTATCGAAGTTGAAGACCTTGATATCCGTGCGCCGCTCCTGCTGGATGCAGAGCACACCAAGCATCTGCGCGTACACGTAGACGCCGCCGACGGTTCACTTGTCATTGAAAGCCGCACCCAATTCACTGGCGACACTTGGCAACAGAATGCGGTGGCCCGCCTGCCGAAAACGCCATTCGACCGGCTTGCGCGAACACCTCACTTCATGCTTCCTGCGCGAAAAGACGACTTTGATGCTGAACGGCACTTGCAACTCGCCCGCCACGTCGGGCTGAATTACGGCGCCGCCTTCCACTGGGTGAATGGTGGCTGGGTAGATGCCGTCGGCGGAACGGTAACCGGCCAGTTGCGCGCACCCGCTGTACAAGACGCTGGTCTGAATGAGTTTTTCCTGCACCCGGCGGTGCTTGACGCCGGATTTCAGTTGCTGGTGCATTTGATGGGGCAGGCCGAACCACAAGCCACCGATCTGGCCTTTGTTCCGACCCGGATAGGGCGCCTGCAGTTCCGCGTCGGCGGTGGCACACCGCGCTGGATTCAGCTGCAGGTAGCGGCGAGATCGCCCCACTCGGTCAACACGAATCTCCAGCTGTTTGATGCGGATGGCGTGTGTGTCGCGATCCTTGAGAACGTTCGATTCCGAAGTGTGAGGCTTCACCGTACGGGCAAGGACTTCCTGCGGCGCCTGGTGACAAATGCCGTGCCAATGCCCTTGCCCCCCAATCCCCGATCCTGTGGAATGGGTCCGGCAGCAGTTCCACCTGTCGCAGATCTTCTGTTGCCGGCGCTGGAGCAATGGGCTGCGTCCAATTCAGGCTCGCGGCCAATCAGTGCGTACTTGAATGAAGTAGAACCACTGCTGGACGCGTTGTGCGAAAGCTTCGCCGACCGGGCGCTCCGGCAGCATGCGGGTGACGGCGGCACCAACCTGGCGGCACAGACCACGGGCGCCGCAAAGTTCGCCAGGATCTGGCTCGGCGGCAACGATATGGATTTGGCGCCGACGCCCGACAGCGAACCACTGCCGCCGGCATCAGACATTTACAACACGGTGCTGTCGGACCACCCGGACCACTTTGGCGCGCTCAATGCCGTGGGTCAGGCGGGTAGCCACTTGCTGCGTGCCGCGCGTAACGCGCAAACGATACCGCAAGACGACAAAGTCGACGACTCGGTAGCCAGCCTGAAAAGGCACGCTCTCGATATGGCGGCCGGCACCGGATTGCCCCATGTGCTGACGGCCGTTCTCCGGTCGGCCCTTCAACGGGCCCCGGAAGGCGCCCGCCTTGGCGTAGTGGAGTTTGCCCATGACCGCGGTTTGTGGGCACGGCAGGCACTTGCCGGCCTGGATGGCAATCGATGCGATTGCCTGCAGATTTTCGAGCGACCGCCCCAGCCGATGGAGGCGTCCCCGGAAGAGCGGGGGGCCGCGCTCACCACAATGACGATCCCGCTGGATAGCACCGGCGACCCGCAGGAGAGACTTGGTGGAGCTTCTGCTGCCATCGTTTGCAACGATTTCGTAAACGCGGGATCTGCATGGAAGGCCTACCGAGCGGCAGTCGATTGCCTCCAGCCGGGAGGCTCACTGATCTGGGTCGAGTTTGCGCCGTCTCGCTGGACCCAATTTGTTCAGGATTGCGCGAACCTGTTCGGACGCCCGCATGATGCCGCGCTGACAGCCAGCAGTACTCCCGCCGCTGATTCGGTGCAGGCATGGATCCAGCAATCGCGTTTGGCGTCGGAGTTCACGTCCAGTACCTGCATTCCACTTGGCCCGCCCCGCAATGCATTTGCGTTCATGCACATCGCCACCAAAACAACCGACGTTGAGGCGGAGGTACAACCTCATGGCAACACACCGGCTGGCAAGGCCTGGTTGTTGATCGGCGGCGGCACGACTGAAGATGCCGGGCTGATCACCGGTCTGGAAGGACTGCTTGGCGGCATGGGCCATCAGGTCACCGCCTGCCGCTCCGTGCCTGAAGCCGCTGAATTTCTTCAGCTGTGTGTTGAAAACGCTGGTTCAACATTGCTACCGGCGGGGATTATTCTTTTGCCTCCACGTGCCGAGGATATTGACGCGATCAAAGATGTTGAAGCTGCGCTTGGCGCGGCTGATGCGGGGCTGCGCGCCCAGATCGAGCGCTGCGTTGCGCTAGGCGAGCTCAGCCGCCGGTTGGAGCTGCCAACGTCCAAAATAAATTGCTGGGTGGTTACTTCCGGCGCCACTGTTCATCTGCTTCCCCCGGCAAGAAAGCGCGGCCCGCGGCTGCAAGGTGCCATGGGCAGCGCTGTAATCGGGTTTACGCGTTCACTGATGAATGAGCCGGGCGCCTTGAAGTGGCGGACGATTGATTTCGAATCGATGTCTGACCACCAACTGGTTGCCGCATCCCTTGTGGACGAAGTTCTCTCGGACAGTGCTGAAACAGAAATTTCCTATTCGCGGTCGGGGGCGCGCTTTGCACCACGGCTGGGCGATCTTGACATGGTTGCCCTGCAAGCGCCTGTCGCCACCGACGATCAAATGTTCCGGCTCGGTTTCAGCAATCCCGGGCAGCTTCGCAATTTGCACTGGGAGCGCCATACGCGCTGCGCACCGGCCAGCGGTCAAATCGAGATCCGAGTACAGGCAACCGGGCTGAATTTTCGCGACATCATGTACTCACTCGGGCTGCTATCTGACGAAGCAGTCGAAGGCGGCTTTGCCGGACCCACGCTGGGCCTTGAGTGCGCGGGCGTCGTGGAACGCGTCGGCCCCGACGTGACCGAGTTCTCGGCCGGAGACCGCGTGGTCGCGTTTGGCCCGGCAAGCTTTGCTGACTACATGTTAACCAGTTGCATCGCGGCAGCGCGCGTGCCCGGTGAGCTCTCCTTTGAAGCGGCCGCGACCATACCCAGCGCCTTCTTCACCGCATACTATGCCCTTCACCACGTGGCGCACCTTGCGCCAGGTGAAAGGATACTGATCCATGGCGCGGCGGGCGGCGTCGGTATTGCCGCAATCCAACTGGCCCGCCATTTTGGCGCCGAGATTTTTGCAACGGCCGGATCGGACGACAAGCGTGATTTTGTCCGGCTTCTTGGCGCAGATCATGTGTTCGATTCGAGAAGTCTTGCTTTTGCCGACGAGATTCTGCTCGCCACCGGTGGCGAGGGTGTGGACGTGGTTCTCAACTCACTGGCTGGCGAGGCGATCAACCGGAACCTGCGCGTACTCCGGCCTTTCGGGCGCCTCCTCGAACTGGGCAAACGCGATTTTTACGAGAATTCCAAAATCGGCCTGCGCCCGTTCCGGAACAACATTTCTTTCTTCGGGATCGATGCGGACCAGTTGATGCAATGCCAGCCGGAACTCACCCGACGCCTGTTCCGGGAAATGATGTCGTTGTTCGCCGATGGCTCCTTGCATCCATTGCCCTACCGGACGTTCGCCGCCGCCGAGGTTGTTGACGCGTTCCGCCATATGCAGCAGGCCCGCCATATTGGCAAAATCGTGGTCACCGGTTATGAGCGCCTTGAGCGGGGCGCCCCCCTGAAGAGTCACGGTGCGCTTCAATTCTCGCCCGACGCCACCTGGCTGGTGACGGGTGGCCTCGGCGGCTTCGGATTGCGGTCGGCGCAATGGCTGGCTGAGCATGGAGTGCGGCACCTTGTGCTCGCCGGCCGCAGCGGTGCAAATACCAGCGAAGCCGTGCATGCCCTCAAGCGCATGGAGGCGGCCGGCGTACAGGTCAGGGCGGTCGCTTGCGACGTATCGGACACACATGCCCTCGGTGGGGTTCTTGATGACATCCAGCGGGACATGCCGCCCCTGCGGGGCATTTTGCATGCCGCCGCGGTCATTGATGACGCACTTGGACGCAATACAACGCCCGAACAGATTGCGGCGACGTTCGCCCCAAAGGTCAAGGGGGCCTTCAACCTGCACCTGATGACCCGCCATCTCGCACTCGACCATTTCATCCTGTATTCGTCCGCGACCACGCTGTTCGGCAATCCGGGGCAGGCGAGCTATGTCGCTGCCAACGCAGCACTGGAATCGCTGGCCGCCGTGCGCCGCGCCAGGGGCCAACCCGCCACCTGCATCGCTTGGGGCGCAATCGGAGACGCCGGCTTCCTTACACGTCATCCCGAGATCAAGGCCCAGTTGGTGTCGCGCATGGGCGGGGCGGCAATTCCTGCCGCAGCGGCACTTGCTGTCCTGGAGGAAGTCTTACTCGATGACCGTTCCAATCTGGGCGTGATGGAGTTGGACTGGCGGGTCATATCGCGTTTCTTGCCGTCTGCCGTTGATCCGAAGTTCTCAAGAATCCGGGTGCACTGCCCTGACGGCGGCGACGACATGTCATCGGCCGAGGACATTGAGCGCATGCTCGCCGAAATGAACGATGAACAGTTATCCGCCGCATTCATCGAAATACTTCGAACCGAGATTGGCGAGATTCTACGTATCGCGCCCGACCGGATTGAGCCGCAGCGTTCCGTTTACGACATGGGTCTGGATTCCCTGATGGGTGTGGAACTGGTGGTGGCCATTGAAACCCGATTCGGTATTCGACTACCGGTCATGGCATTGAGCGAGACGCCGACAATTGCAAAACTTGCCGAGAAGGTTATTGCGCAGTTGCGGGACTCTCGTTCCGGCGGCGCCTCGGCGGCAGACAATGTCG
>CAYSKY010000057.1:0-3816 GCA_964431425.1 uncultured Burkholderiales bacterium | reverse complement strand
TCCAGGTCCAGCAGGCGGTGGCCCAACACGCGCCGGATGTCGCCAACGCCGAAGTGGCGCAGTTTGTCGACGACATTTCGCGCGGGTCGGTCGCCCAGTCCGGAAAAATGATTCATTGAGATGGCTGGCGGCGCGCCGCCCAGAGGATGCAAAATAGCAGGACGCCCCACTGCACTGGAATTCTTGTGTCTCGCAAAGGTTTGCCGGGTCTGACCGCCCAACTCAAGGAAAAATTGATCGCCCAGTCGCTTCAGCGCCGCCTGAGGCAAGCCGGCACAGACACACCGGCGCAGGCGCCTTCGAAGCAGGAGCCGTCAGGTGCAGGCCGGCTGGCTGACATTCCCGAAGCGTTCTATCGATTTGATCAGCATCCGGGATACAAGCAACTGCGAATAATGAACGACGGCGCGCAACGCCTCGGCATTTCCAGCCCGTTTTTCAAACAGCATGACGGCATCGCAGCGGCCTCCACCCGCATCGGCGGACGCGAACTGATCAACTTTGGCAGCTACAACTATCTCGGCTTTTCCGGCGACCCCTTGGTCACCGCTGCTGCAAAGGCGGCCATTGATCGTTACGGAACCTCGGTATCGGCCAGCCGCATCGTGTCAGGCGAGCGCCCGGTGCACCGTGAGCTTGAGTCCGCCCTGGCCGCCCACTACGAGGTCGAGGACGCGGTCACCTTCGTCAGCGGCCATGCCACCAATGTCACAACTATCGGCCACCTGTTCGGCCCGCGCGATTTGGTGGTGCATGACGCATTCATTCACAACTCCAGCCTGCAGGGCATTCAGCTTTCAGGGGCAAAGCGGCTTGCGTTCGCGCACAACGACTGGGCCGCGCTGGATGAATTGCTCGCGGCGCAACGCGGAAACTTCGAGCGTGTGCTGATCGTGCTTGAGGGCATCTACAGCATGGATGGCGATTTTCCGGATCTGCCCCGATTCGTCGAAATCAAACAGCGCCATCGCGCTTTCCTGATGGTGGACGAGGCCCACTCGCTAGGAGTGCTCGGCCCGCGTGGCTTCGGCATACGCGAACATTTCGGACTGGCGGGCCATGACGTCGATATCTGGATGGGAACACTCAGCAAAACGCTGGCCGGATGCGGCGGATACATCGCCGGTGAACACGCTCTGGTCGAGCACCTCAAGATCATGGCGCCGGGCTTTCTATATTCGGTTGGCATGCCGCCGCCGGTTGCCGCCGCCTCACTCGCTGCATTGGAGGGGCTGCATCAACAACCCGACCGTGTCGCCCAACTGCAGTCACGGGGCAAACGTTTTCTGGCGGCCGCCCGGCATGCCGGGATCGATACCGGAAGCAGCACCGGCTACGCGGTGGTTCCCGCGATCACCGGGAGCTCAATCAAGGCGGTGCGTCTGTCGGAGGCGCTGTTCGGCCGCGGTATCAGCGTGCAGCCCATCCTGTATCCTGCGGTGCCGGAACGAGTGGCCCGCCTGCGTTTTTTCATGAATTACAAGCACACGGATGCCGACATAGACAACGCAGTCTCCGCCTTGGCGGAGGAGATGGAGCGTCTATAGTGCCGCGGCCGTGTCGGTTTCGTCTAGCGCCGCTGTTACGGACCCGCAGCAGCGTATGACCGCGGATAGCCGCCCGCCGTTGCGAATCGTGTTCCTCACCTCAGGCGGCTTGCATGGCGCGGCAGTGTTGGCGCGGTTGCTCGCGGCGCCGGCCATATCATTGGCGGGCGTTGTGCAGTCCACCAGGGTCTTGCGAGCGAAACAGGGTTCCGTTGCCGGTGCACGACAATTGATCCGGAAATGCGGCTGGCGATATACGGCTTACCTTGGAACCAGCACTTGGTTTGCAGACACCATGCTCGGCATGATGTCGGGTCGCAACGTCAGCGCCGCGTGCCGTCAGCGGCGGATTCCGCAGCTTCGCACGAGGCAGGTCAATGACCCCGACAGCATCGACTGGGTGCGCACTCTGGCGCCTGACCTTGTTGTATCGGCATTTTTCAATCAGCGAGTTGGTGCAGGCGTGCCCAGCCTTGCTCGCTTTGGCGCCATCAATATCCACCCCGGGGCACTGCCCCAATTTCGGGGCGTTGATCCCGTGTTTTTCGCAAGGCTCCTGGGCATGCCTGCCGCAAATGTGACGTTGCATCGCATCACCGACGATTTCGACTGCGGGCCTGTACTCGCGGCGGACGTGGTCAACGTCGCAAACGAAGCGTCGGTATTGCACACGACGGCCGCCTGTTACCAGCGTGGCGCAAGTCTGCTCCTTGAATCCCTCGGCGCCATTTGTGCTGGTGAACCCGGCGTGCCACAGGCCGGGACAGCGCGGTACGACAGTTGGCCAACCCGTGAACAGGTCGGCACCTTCCGTGCCGGCGGGCACCGGTTGGTAACAGCAAGCGACATCACCGGATTGTTGCGCGGTCATTTTCCAAACGAGTCGCCGTGACGGGATCGCAGATGACACCCCCGGCAGCGCGGCGCTTCCTGATGCTGCAAGGTCCGACGAACATGCTGTTTGCCCAGGTGGCGGAGGGATTGCGCGCCCTGGGCCATGAGGTTTTCCGCATCAATATCTGCCTGGGCGACCAGATATTCTGGCGCGGTCCGGGGGCAAGCAATTTTCGCGGCACGCCAGACCAGTGGCCGTCCTTCATCGCTGCGTTTCTCGATCAGCATCGCATCGACGAAATCGTGTTGCTGGCGGAACAGCGCATACATCATCGCGCCGCTATTGCAGCCGCGCACGCGCGCAACATTCCGGTTACCGTGACTGACTTTGGCTACCTGCGCCCTGATTGGGTGGTGGTGGAGCGAAACGGCATGAATGCCGAAAGCACCTTCACCCGCGACCCTGCAGAAATTCTCGCAATCGCAGAGGGCCTGCCGCCCTTGGACAAGCAGGTACGCTACCAACACCGCTTCTTCAACCAGGCGCTGTGGGACATGACGTTCCATCTTTCCTCTGCACTGATGCCGCTGCCCTTTCCGCACTTCCAGCGGCACACGCTCAGTCCACCGATACTGGCCTACCTTGGCATCGGCTGGCGCTTGTTGCGGGGGCCACTTGAGCAACGTCGCGCCGAACGCATCGTTGCGGCTGCGCGCAGGCAGGGGCCGCTGTACCTCTTTGCAATGCAAACCGAGGATGACTTTTCGCTTCGTGCCTATTCCCACTACGCGGATCAGGATGAAGCGATGCATGAGGTCATCGTTTCTTTCGCGCGCCACGCCCCCAAGGACGCGAACCTGATCTTCAAGCTGCATCCCCTTGACCCCGGGCTGAAAGCCTGGGGGCGGCGTACCCACAACATGGCACGCGCAGCAGGGGTTGCCTCGCGGGTGCAGTTCATTGACGGCGGCGACCTCGACAGTATGTTGTCGGCTGCTGCGGGTGTGGTGACCATCAACAGCACGGTCGGGCTGCGCGCGCTTGAACTTCAGCGCCCGACCATCGCTTTGGGTAAGGCGCTCTATCGCGTACCAGGCCTCACCTTCGAGCGTCCGCTTGATGACTTCTGGAGCGGCGACTCACCACCGGATGCAAGACTGGTCGACGCCTACCTGCGCGCTATCGCGGCCACGCTGCACGTACGTGGCGGCTACTACGAGCGCAACGCCATTCGGGCGGCTGCGGACGGTATGGTTTATCGATTGCATCACCATTTGGTGAATGTCCCGGTCGCCGCGGTTGTGAGAGGAGAGCCACTGCCTGAAAAGCCAACACTAAGGGACGCACCCCAGCAATAAAGGGCAAAACTCTAGCATTGGCGCGGCGTCCCCAGCCTTCTTTCCCAGGGAGCCCCGCCCATGCTGGTTTTTTAGA
>CAYSKY010000056.1:2523-11518 GCA_964431425.1 uncultured Burkholderiales bacterium | reverse complement strand
CAGGCGGTGGCCGGGGTCTGGGTAGACCGGTTCGGCGCGCACCGCGTGTTGTGCGCCGGGGTGGGTACGCTGGCCGCGTCCGGCCTGCTGGTTTCGGTGTCGCCGGGCTTCGGCATGCTGCTGGTGGCCGCCGGCGTGGCCGGGCTTGGCAACAGCGTATTTCACCCCGCCGACTTTGCCCTGCTGGCCAAGCGTGTCTCGCCGGCGCGCATGGGGCACGCATTTTCCACCCACGGCATCTCGGGCAACATCGGTTGGGCGATCGCGCCCGTGCTCATGACGGGAATCGCCAGCGTGGCCGGCTGGCGCGCGGCGGGTCTGGGCGCGGCTTTGTTCGGGGCCGTGGCGCTGGCCCTGCTGGTCTGGAAGCGCGACCTGCTGAAATATGAACTGCAGCAGCCGGCCGCAGGGGCGGCATCCGGCGCGCCGGTTGCGTCGACCTGGTCATTCCTTTCCGCGCGCATGGTCTGGTTTGCCTTCGCGTTTTTCCTGTTCTCCACCTTTGGCTTTGGCGCGCTGCAGAATTTTGCGCCGCCTTTGCTGCGCGAAATGTTCGGCCTTTCGCTGGCGTCATCGGCCTCGGCGTTGTCGGTCTACCTGCTGGGTGGTTCGGGCGGACTGCTGCTGGGCGGTTTCCTGGCCAAGCCTGGCAATCTGCACGAGCGCTATGTGCTCGGCGCATTCTCATCGGGGGTGGTCGTGGCCCTGATGCTGGCTTTCCTGCCGATGCCGGGCTGGCTGGTATTGCCGCTGATGGCGCTGATGGGATTCGGGGTGGGCATCGCCGGACCATCGCGCGACCTGCTGGTCCGCGCGGCCACCAAGGCCAGATTAGGCGAGGGCGCTTTCGGCCGCGTGTATGGCATGGTCTATTCGGGGCTCGACGTCGGCCTCGCCATTTCCCCCATTGCGTTTGGATTGCTGATGGACCGGCAGCAGTATTCCTGGGTGTTCATCGGCGTTGCCGCGTCGCTGGTGATGGCCATTTTTGCGGCGCTGGCGCTGGGGCGCGAAACGACGGCCTCGCCAACGCCGACTAGTGTATCGCCTGCCGCGCAATCCAGCTGACGTGCCGCTTGGCCGCAGTAGCCCGGGAGTGCATTAGAATTGGCCCGGCATGCAAACTCTGAAATTCCAGCGCCGCGCGCGCTTCACACTCTGGCTGGCCGCTATTGCGCTGCTGTTCGCCGCGGTCTCGCCCGCGCTGAACGCGGCACGGGCCCATGCGCAGCCGCAGTTGTTTGCAGAGCTGTGCACCCAGTACGGCTTCACCAAGGTTCCGCTCGCGCCGGATCAGGCTCCTGCCAAATCGGGGTTTCACGCTCCGGAGTGTTCGCTGTGTCTGCCGGCGGACACCTGGCTCGGCTTCACGCCGCCCGATGCGCTTTCCGTGGTGATTGGCGATGCCCGGCACGCCAACCCGCTGTTTGTCGCCACGCCGGCACCGGTTTCTCCGGTTCACACGCTCGCCTGGTCGCGCGCTCCCCCCGTTCTTTCCTGATCGTTCGTCGCCAACCTGCCTCCGGATTGCTCCGCGAGGCCTGATTGCACCTGCGTCGCCTGCCTGCCGGGCGCCGCCACACGACAGGAATTTCCATGAATCGAGCATTGTTTCGCCTCCGGGCGTGCGGAAACGTCTGCGCCCGGGCATCGCATGACACCGCCGCCATGAACGGCTGCCCGTCCACCACCACCGACAGGGGGTGGGCATGAGCAACCTGACCCATTTCCGCCTGCGTGCCGTGGGTTGGAGCCTGGTAGCCGCATTGGCTGCCACCTGCATGGCCTTCAGTCTGGTAACGTCCCGTGAAGTTGGCAACAGCGCCGCCCACACGCCGGACAGCGGGTCGGCAACGATTGTTGAGCCTTGCTACTGCGATTCGCAGTCGGGGCCATCACGTGCGCCGACCGCAAGGGCCCGTCAGCCGGAGGTGCGCGCATGAACAAGCCACTCACGCCGGTGTCCGGCGACGACCGGACTGACATCATTGCAAGATGTGCAGGCCCTGCTGGATGGTCGACAAGATTCGCCAGCCAAAACAACTCCGTAACATCCACCCTGAAATGAAAGTGAAGCTATGAAAAGAATCCTGTTTGCATGCCTGCTGACCACCACCACCGCTGCACTTGCCGAGGTACAGGTGGAGAAACCCTGGGTGCGCGGCACCGTCGCGGCGCAAAAATCCACCGGCGCTTTCATGACCCTCAAGAGCGACAAGCCGGTCAGCCTGGTGTCGGCGGAATCGAACGCGGCCAAGATCGTCGAGATCCATGAAATGAAAATGGACGCGGGTGTCATGCAAATGCGTGCCGTACCGAAAGTGGACGTGGTGCCGGGCAAAGCCACCGAACTCAAGCCCGGCGGCTATCACGTCATGCTGATCGATATCGTCAAGCCGCTGGGCAAGGGCGACAAGGTGCCGCTCACGCTGGAATTCCGCGGTGCCGACGGCAAGACCTGGAAGCAAAAAGCCGAAGCGGAAGTACGCGACGTGACCGGCCACTGAACCGGCGCATTTGCGGGGGCCAAACCGGCCAAAGTCCAGCACTGGCGCGGCTTCCAGGCCGATTGCCCTCTGACGGGCGATCTGGATCCGCCGCCGCTGGTGGTCAGGCGCCGGTGGCTGGGAGCGGTGTCGGCACGGCGGCAGGCGGCAACGTCATCTGTGTTTCCACGTGCAGGATCATGCCGCGCGCCAGTTCTTCGTCCGCCAGAAACAGTTCGGCGCCGGTATTGCGTTGGAGACGCTCGGCTTCCTCGCGGCTCTGGGTGCGGATGGCGATGCGTATGGCCGGGTTCAGCGCGCGGGCGATCTCCACCATCTGAATGGCGTGCAGCGACTGCGGAGTGGCAATCACGAGCATCGCCGCTGTGCGCCAAAGCGCACGGATTCAGCCTGCACGCTGGGGTGCGCTGCGCAGCCGATGACCGGCAGGGGCTGGAACAGCCATGCCGCTACATCACCCGCCCGGCCATTGCCAATGAGCGGCTGAGCGTGAACCGCGCGGGGAAGGTGGCGCTGAAACTGAAGACAGCCCGGCGCGACGGCACCAGCCATCTAGCCAAACCCTAGCGTCCACGGGCCTCCCAGGCCATTTCAGCCCCATTCGCCGCGCCAGTGCTTGCGTTTTAGATTCCCGCAAGATCGCAATGGGCATGCACCGACGCAAAACTCGTCAGGGCAACGCGGACCCTGTCCGCGCTTTCACCGCCGCGATGTCCGCTGCCGTCACGCGGCCACTGGCATTGAGATCAAATTGCGGGGTGGTCACCGTTGTGACAGCGCCTGAGCGCGCCCTTGTGGCGCTCAGGTCCAGTGAACTTACAGCGCGGTCGTTGTTGGTATCACCCAGCAGGAAGCCCAGCGTGGCCGTGGCGGTTGCCGCGCCGTTGACGCCATTCAATTGCACTCTTACTCGCTTGGCGTTGGCAATGCCGGTGACGTTGACGCTGACCTCGTTGAGGCTAGCACCCGTGATCGTCGGCATGCCTGCGGTACCGATGGGCGCACCCAAGGAATCGGTCACGGTTACCGCGCCCGCTTGGGTCACGGTTTGGTCAAACACGAATACGAGGGTGTGGCCGCTGCCACCGGCGCCACTGGCGCGTGGCTCCACGGTGACGCTGCCCGCGATGGGCACATTGAGTGTCACCGGCAAATCCAGCGCACCGGCCGCCCCGTGTGTTTTGCGGGAGACCACGCGCGTGAGAACCAAATTGGAAAACAGGGCGTCAACGCTGCAATCGGCCGTGATCGCGTTGGTGGTAAGTGTGTTGCCTACGAGACTGCCACCGCAAGTACCACCCACACTAGCAGCGTACCCGCCATTGGGCATGAGCGTGAAGGTCACCCGCCCTCCATGCAACACGGTTTGCGCGGTGTTGGGTGAGATGGTGCCATTTGCCCCCGCGCTGGGGGTCACGGTGTAGCTGGGTGCCACTTCCACGGCACCCACATCGCAGGCCACGCCCAGCGGCCGCAATGCACCGCGCTGATCAATGCTGACCGCCGCACCCGTTGCATCCAAGCAATTCGCCGCGCCGTTGATGGCATTGCTGCCCGTGAGTGGCAGAAGCGTTTGCCCAAAGCCTCCGTTGGCCGCAAGCGTGGTGGAAAGATTCAATGTTGAAGGCACTGTGTAGCTGCCCGTGAATCCGATTTCTGATCCAATCAGATTGACGCTGCCGCTGCCTCCGGAACCTGGGACAAGAGGTGCCACACCCGTGCCGTAAAACAAACCCACCCCATAGCTGGTATTGCCCGCGACAATGCTGTTTGCCAAGTTGAACGTGCCACCGGCGCGATAGATGGCACCACCACTGGCGGCCCCTGAACCGCCGCCGGGGATCGCGGCGCTGTTGCCGGCAAAGGTGCTGAAGCTGATCTTGACGCTGCCCCCGAAAACAAACATCGCACCACCCAAGCCCAAGCCATAGTAGATCGGGGGGCTCACGGTGCCGCTCGCGCCGCCCACGGCCGAGTTGCCTGTAAAGGTGCTGTTCAGAATCGTTGTGGTCCCGCCAAAGCTGAAAATCGCGCCGCCCATCCCGGCGCCTCCGCCCCCGCCATCGAGTGTGCCACTGCCCGCCCCATACCCGCCGCTCCCCGAAGAGCCACCGCCGCCGCCACCACCCCCAAAGCCCCCAGTGCCGCCGGTTGACGAAGGACCTGTTCCACCGCCTCCGCCGCCCCCAAAGCCCCCCGCGCCGCCGTTGGGGAGTCCCACATTGGTGTCGCCGCCCGCCCCGCCGCCGCCGAATCCGCCCGCGTTGCCTGCGCCAACGCCGCCGTTTGGCCCGCCGCCCGAGCCCAACCCGCCAAAATTCGCACTACTGGATGCCGCGCCCACGCCGCCGCCGCCCGCGCCGAAATTGCCACTCGCAGGCTCGCCCGCCCCCCCGACCGCCGAATTGGCACTGAACGTACACCGGTCGATAGTGAGATCGCCACGGCTGAAGATGGCACCGCCCATGCCCGCTGAACCTCCCACGCGCCGTGCGAGGCTTGAACCGTTCCCACGCACCGCACCATTGCGCAGCGTCAGCCCGCGCAGCGTGAGGCTGGTGCCGGTATCGAGGTCAAACAAGCGGAAATTGGCCGCAGCGGACGAGCGTTCCACGGTGACTCCTTGGGTGAGCCCATTTTGCGTCGCGTCGATGGTGAGTGACTTGCCACCGGTGATGAAGAAGGCCGAGGGGCCAAACTGCGTGGTGGTGCCGGTGTTGTTGGTGAATGTGGTGAGCGTGATGGTTTGGCCATCCAGCGCCGGCGCAAAACGCACCACACCGCCACTCAAGGTGTTGGTGACGGCATCGCGCAGCGAACCCACGCCATCATCGCTGGTGTTTTGCACGACGGCACTCTGGTACCCGGCCAGCCCCGCTACACTGCAAGAGGCATTGGCAGGGCAGGCGATCTGCGCCGTGGCTGCCGCCCCGGGCACGAAGAATCCCACACTGGCAGGCGTGCAGGTGGCAGCACCGGCATTGGGGCTGTACGTGCCGGGCGCACAGGGCGTCTGCGCGGTGGCGCTGGCATTGGGCACATGGAAACCGGGGCTGGCCAGCGTACAAGGTGAGCTGCCGCTGGCCGAGTAACTACCCGCCGTGCAGGGCACACTCAGGATGAATGTGGCCGCCACGTTGCAAGAGGCGGTGAGGGTGTTGGTGGTATACGTGGCACCGGCCAAATTGCCGCCGCAAGTGCCGCCCACGCTGGCGTAGTAGCCGCTGTTGGGCGTGACGGTGAATGTGGCCGTCTGCCCCGCGCTGATCGTTTGCGCGGTGGCGGGCGAGATCAAGCCATTCGCACCCGCGCTGGGGGTGACGGTGAAAAAGGCCGCTTCCACCGCGCCCACATCGCACTGCGCGCCTTGAGGTTGAGGCCGTGCAAAGCCGCGCTGGTCAATGCCGACCGTTGCACCCATCGCATCCAAACAATTGGCGGCGCCGTTGATGGCACTGCTGCCCGCAAGGGGCAAGATGGTTAGCCCAAAGCCGCCATTGGCGATGGGTCCGGTGGACAGGTTCAGGGTTGCAGGCACTGTGAACCCTCCCGTGAATCCGCTGGCCGCATCAATCAAATTGCCGCTGCCGCTCCCTCCGCTCCCCACGCCCGCCACGGTCAGGCCATCGCCATAGAAAACATCTTGCGCGCCGCCCGTGGTGTTGCTGGCAATGATGGAATTGGTGATCGTCAGGTTTCCACCAAACCGGTAAAGGGTACCGCTGGGGTAAGGCGTCATGGGGCCGGGCTCCAACCCGTTGCGGGCAAAAGTGCTGAAGCTGATGGCGACACTTCCGCCATGGATAAACACCGCGCCGCCCAAACGGCTGCCATCCGTTGCGCCAAAACCCCCACCCACACCGTAGTGCGCGAAATTGTTGGCAAAGGTGCTATTCAGAATCGTGGCCGCGCCGTCGTAATTGAACAGCGCACCGCCCATTCCTGCTCCACCGCCACCGCTAATCGTGTTTGGCCCCAGAAAAATCCCATTGCCGCCACCAAAACCACCAGCTCCGCCCACGCCCGAGTCGGCAGACCCGCCACCACCCCCACCAAACCCGCCGGCACCGCCTCCCAGGTAGCCAACACCGCCGCCGCCGCCAAAACCGCCCGATCCTCCACCAATAAAAGCTCCGCCGCCGCCGCCGCCAAATCCTCCCGCGCCGGCTGGGTCCCCGCCCATGGAGACGCCTGCACCCGCATTCGGGCCACCACCGTTGGGGTTGGTGCCGTCCGCGCCCACACCGCCCCCGCCAACCGCGTCGTACAACGCCGCTGATGTGCCGCTTCCCCCGAACACCCCATTGTCCACAAAGGTGCATCGATCGATCAGCAAGGTCCCGCGATTGAAAATGGCCCCGCCCATCCCGGCGGCGCCACCACCACCACCATAGAAAGGCCCTGTGCCGCCGCTTCCGCCCTGCGCTCGGCCTCCTTTAAGCGTCAGGCCGCGCAGCGTGAGGCTCACGCCGGTATCGAGGTCAAACAGTCTGAAGAACGCCCCACTTTGGCGCTGAAGCACCACCCCTTGCGTGAGTCCATTCAGTGTTGCGTCGATGGTGAGCGCCTTGCCGCCGGTGATGAAAAATGCCGACGCGCCAAACTGCGTGGTGGTGCCGGTGTCATTCGTGAATGAGGACAGAACGATGGATTGGCCGTCCATCGCCGTTTTGTCGAAGACGATGGTGTCGCCCGACGCGGCGTCAAGAATCGCCTGCCGCAGCGTGCCCGCGCCGTTGTCGTTGGTGTTTTGCACGGTGAGGGTGGCCGCGTGCACTGCAGCGACGTGGCCAAACATCAATCCGAGAGCGAAGAGAAATCCGATTGGGTGCCGCGCGCGCAGGGATACGCGGCGCTTGACCGCCGCGCGAAATTTCAATGCAGCGCATTCTTGTTGGGGTGCCATTGACCAATCGCCTCCGGAGGCTTCCGCAACGCCAGGATCGGCATTTTCCCCGACCACTCTACCCCAAGGGCTGGCGACGCGGTAACAACCTTGGCGGCACCGCAGGCGTTCGCGGACCAGAGTTGCCGGGCCCCAATGCCGTTCGCACCGCGGGGGCCGCACACCGCGAGCTTAGGTCTTGTCCATTGCCTTTTCCGAAAGGTAGGGTCGCCGAAAAGCTGCCAGTGGGTGGTGTCGTTCCCGATCCCCCTGCGAAGCCTGTTCGCCGTCCATCCCGGATCGCTCGCCCCGGTGTTGCGGATCATCCATCGCTCGATTTCCACGTTCCTGTTCAAACAGGCCGGCCAGAAACGCGATCGGGCCACCGCTGGCGCGGTCACCTCATCCAGCGTTTTGGCTCGGCCGCCAACCTCAATATCCATCTGATGATCACGGCCTTCATGCCGATCGCCATGTCGAACTTACCGGTGGAGGTAATCGCTGCCGCCAGCGCAGAGGACCGCGCCACGCCGACGATGCCGCTCACAAGGCTAATCGATACCGCCCCGATCAGGAACTGCCACAGCACATCAGCCGGACGTGCGCGACGTGACCGGCCACTGAACCGGCGCATTTGCGGAGGCCCAACCGGCCAAAGCCCAGCACTGGCGCGGCTTCCAGGCCGATTCCCCTCTGAGGCGCGACCTGGATAGGGCGCGCCCAGAGGTCAGGCGCCGGTGGCCGGGAGCGCTGTCGGCACGGCGGCAGGCGGCAAGGTCATTTGTGTCTCCACGTGCCTGATCATGCCGCGCGCCAGTTCTTCATCGGCCAGAAACAGTTCGGCGCCGGTGGCGCGCTGGAGACGCTCGGCTTCCTCGCGGCTCTGGGTGCGGATGGCGATGCGTATCGACGGATTGAGCGCGCGGGCAATTTCCACCATCTGGATGGCATGCAGCGACTGCGGAGTGGCAATCACGAGCATCGCCGCCCGCGCGATATGCGCCTGGATGAGGCATTCGGGCGTGGCCGCGTCGCCGGTCACGGCAGGAATGCTGCGGGCACGCAGGCCCTCCACCAGTTCGCGATCCAGCTCCGCCACCACCAGCGGGATGCCGCGTTCGATCAAGGCGTCGGCGATGCTGCGGCCCACGTCCCCATAGCCCACCAGCACCACTTGCCCGGCGAGGTGATTCCGGTCGGTGCCGGCCGGCAATTCAGCGAGCGGGTCGGTATGCAATGCCAGGCGGCGCATCAGTTTTGAATGCGCGAGCAACCACGCCTGCAGCGGGCGCATGGCGCGGAACATGAGCGGATTCATGGCAATCGAGATCAAGGCGCCGGCGAGGATCAGGCTTTGACCTTCCACCGGCAGCAGCTTGAGCGACACCCCGAGCGCGGCGAGGATGAACGAGAACTCACCGATCTGGGCAAGGCTTGCCGAGACGGTGAGGGCGGTGTTGAGCGGGAATCGCAGCAGCAGCACCAGCACGGCGGCCGCCAGCGTCTTGCCGACGAGGATGATGCCGACCACTGCGGCCACCTGCAGCGGCTGCTCGATCAGGATGCGCGGCTCGAACAGCATGCCCACCGAGACAAAGAACAG
>CAYSKY010000056.1:0-2513 GCA_964431425.1 uncultured Burkholderiales bacterium | reverse complement strand
AACAGCACTGCGAAGGCGTCGCGCAGCGGCAGGCTTTCTTCGGCGGCGCGGTGACTCAGCACCGATTCGCGCATCACCATGCCGGCGAAAAAGGCGCCCAGCGCAAACGACACGCCGAACAGCGAGGCCGACGCCACCGCAATGCTGACCGCCGCGGCGATGACGCACAGGGTGAACAGTTCGCGCGAATGGGTACGCGCCACCTGCCACAGCAACCAGGGGAATACGCGCCGGCCGACTACCAGCATCAGTGCTACAAACGCCGCCACCATGGCCAACGTGGTGAGCAAAGTGCCGGCGAGGCTGCCCGAGGGTGATGCGCTGGCGACCGCGCCGGCCGGCGCATTCAGCAGTTCTGCGAGCGGGGGCAGCAATACCAGCACCAGCACCATCGCCAGGTCTTCCACGATCAGCCAGCCAACCGCAATGCGGCCGTTGACCGAATGCAGGATGCCTTGCGATTCCAATGCGCGCAGCAGCACCACCGTGCTGGCCACCGAGAGTGACAGGCCGAACACCAGCGCCGCACCCGTGCTCCAACCCCACCACAACGCCACACCGGCCCCCATCGCCGTGGCCACCACCATCTGCACCACGGCGCCGGGCAGTGCCACACGTTTGACCGAAAGCAGGTCCTTGAGCGAGAAATGCAGGCCCACGCCGAACATCAGCAGCATCACCCCGATCTCGGCCAGCTGGCCCGCGAGGCCCACGTCGGCCACAAAGCCCGGTGTGGCGGGGCCGATGACGATTCCCGCCAGCAGATAGCCCACCAGTGGCGGCAGCTTCAGCTTTGCCGCCAGGAATCCAAATACCAGCGCAAGGCCCAATGCCGCAGCAATGGTGGTAATCAAGGTCATTTCGTGCGGCATCGGCGTGTCGCCTCCCGGGTTGTTTTTGTTGCCGGTTCATTGACCGGCAGTGCTGAGGGCGGCCCGGCAAGCGGGCCGGAAGCCTAGCCGCCGAAGCGAATGTTCAACCGGTTTCGACCGCGCTGGCGGCGAGAAATTCCATCAACTGCGGCACATTGAGGATATTCATGCCGAATTTCGCCGCGCGCACCTTGAGGCCATAGACGGCGTTGTCGCGCGAGGCGAGCGCGTCGGCCCGCGCATGGTGGGCCAGTGCCAGGAAATGCTCGTCGTCGCGATCGCGGCAGCGGGGGAAGCCGCCGGGCAGCATCAAGCTCTTCAATGAGAAGCCGGCAGGCATGGCGAAGGGGGTCGATTGCGCACAGTAGTTGGAGAACACCTCGGCGCGGCGGGCATCATCCAGCTTGAGTTGCCGGTATCCCAGCACGCGCTGCAATTCCGCGATGGCTGGCTCATGGGTGAGAACGATGACGCGACCATCGCGCACACCATGCCGCAACGGGTTCATGAACGGATCGTCAAAGACCAGCCAGTCGATGACGACGTTGGTGTCCAGTACCACGCGGATTGGAGTACTCATAATGCCTGCGCCGCTGCCACGGCCGAGGCCCAGGCCCACTGGAAATTGAAGCCGCCCAGATGGCCCGTCACATCCACCACTTCACCGATGAAGTACAAGCCCGGCACCTTGTTTGCTTCCATGGTCTTGGACGAAAGCCCGCGCGTATCCACCCCTCCCAGCGTCACTTCGGCCTTGTTGTAACCGAGCGTGCCCGAGGGCTTTACCTGCCAGTCCTGCAGCGCGTCCAGCGCCGCCGCGTAAGCCTTGTCGCTGAACTGGATGGCGGGCTTGTTGAGCTGATGGGCATCGCACCAGGCCTGCGCGAGGCGCTTGGGCAGGTGTTCGGCCAGCAGGTTGTTGAACTGCGTTTTGCTGGTGCGGGCACCCTGCAAGGTTGCCATGGCGGCGGCATCGGGCAACAGGTTGATGTGGATGGGATCTTTGGGTGAGCCGTCCTGCCAGTACGATGAAATCTGCAGGATGGCCGGACCCGAGAGGCCGCGATGCGTAAGCAACAATGCCTCGCGAAAACGGCCTCCGTGGCATGACACTTCTGCATCCACCGAAAGGCCCGACAGGTCGCCGTACTGCGCCAGCGCCTGCGGGTCAAAACTGAGCGGTACCAGGGCCGGCCGCGGCGGCACCATGGCAAGGCCGAACTGCTCGGCCACCTTGTAGCCGAAGGGGGTGGCGCCGATCTTCGGCACGGAGAGCCCGCCGGTGGCGATGACCAATGCCGGGGCCGGGAAGGTGCCCTTGTCGGTCGTTACACGAAACCCGCTGACGCCAGATTCGATCGACTGCACACCCGCCGGCATCTGCCATTGCACATGCCCGCGATCGCATTCGGTCTTGAGCATGCCGATAATTTGCGTGGCACTGTCGTCGCAAAAAAGTTGCCCCAGCGTTTTCTCGTGGTAACTGATGCCGTGCTTTTCCACCAGCTTGATGAAATCCTGCGGCGTATAGCGCGCCAGCGCCGAGCGGCAGAAGTGGGGGTTCTGCGACAGGAAGTGGGCGGGGCTGGTGTTGACGTTGGTGAAGTTGCAGCGCCCGCCGCCGGAGATGCGGATCTTTTC
>CAYSKY010000055.1:0-11584 GCA_964431425.1 uncultured Burkholderiales bacterium | reverse complement strand
ATCGGAGCGCGTGCAGGATGGCACCACGCATGTCCATCCGGTGCCCGACATGGCGGTGACGGTCATGCCGACCGGTGCCGTGTCGGTGACAGTAACCACGCCGCTGGTGGCGCTGCCGCCGGTGTTGGAAACGGTGACGGTGTACGTGCCTGACGAGCCGGCCACAAAGTTACCGCTGTGGGTCTTGGTGATGGCCAGCGCCGGCGGCGGTGGGTTGAAGCGTGCGACTACGCCGCAGTTGGCGGTGATGTTCGGAACGGTATAGGTGATTCCGTCAACTGCAAATGCGCCGGCCGGGCAGGTGCTGGAGGCATCGATGGAAGTGGTCCAACCGGCGGTGGGTGTGATGACGAACGCGGCCGAGCCGCCATAGCCCGCGGTCTGTGAAGCTGGCGAAATCGTTCCGCTGCCGGAAAGTACTGAACCGGACGCCGTGTACGTAACCGGATCAAACCGCGCTACCACCGTGCAGTTGGCGGCAATGTTTGAGACGGTGTAGCTGGTGCCGCCGCCGGAAAAACTGCCTGCCGGGCAGGTGCTGGAGGCGTCGATGCTGGTGGAAAATCCCGTCCCCGGCGTAATCGTGAAGGTCGCTGAACCCCCGCTCAACACATTGACTGACAGCGGACCGATGCTGCCAGAGCCGCTGAGTATCAGGCCTGACGCCGTATAGCCCGCGACGAAAGTGAAGTTCACTGTGCAATTGGTGTTGACCGCACCTGTCGTGTAAATGTTGCCGGACCACGAACCGGCCGGGCAGGTGCCGGTGGGGGTTGCGGCCGCGTAGCCGGAGTTGGGGAGCACGGTGAAGGAAGCGGTGCTGCCGGTCGGGATGGTCTGCACGGTGGCGGGTGTGACGGATCCGTTTGCGCCGACCGATGGAGTTACCGTGCGTACATTGGTGTTGGTGAAACTGAAGTTGATGTTGCAGCTTTGGCTGATGGCGTTGGTGGTCCACGTGTTGCCGAGCAGCGTGCCGCCGGTCTGGGCGCCGCCGGGGCCGCAGTTGTCGGTGACGGGTACCAGCGCGTAGTTGCTGCTGGGCGTCACCGTGAAGCTGGTCGTGCCGCCGGGGGCAACCGGTTGGGTTACCGATGGGCTGACCGTACCGTTGGCGCCGATGACTGGCGTCACGCTGAGTGGCGTGACGAACGTGGCGGTAATTGCGGTATCGCTGTTGAGCGTAACGCTGCAGCTGGATCCGGTCCCGGAGCAGCCCCCGCCCGACCAGCCGGCAAAGATGGCGCCGGAGGGCGCAACCGCGTAGGCGATCACGGATGAGCCGATTGGAAACGTGGCACTCGCATTGGTGCATGCGGTGCTGCAGTTGATGCCGGAGGGGATGGTGGTAACAGTGCCGGAGCCGACTTTGTTGACCGTCAAGGTGTACAGCCCCGGCCCCACATTGTCGACGTCGGCGGACAGGTTATTGGCGGGATTGGGGTCCACGACCGAGCCGGGCGCGGTCACATTGATCGCATGGCTGATGGTGCTGTTACCGGATCCAGTTGCCGTGGCGGCAATCACATAGGTTAAAGATGCGCCCGATGGCAGGTTGATACCGCTCTGGTTGATGGTGCCGGTGCCGCTTGCAACCGGACAGCTTGCGCCGCTGCCGCTGCAGGTCCAGCTTGCGCCGGTGAGGCCCGCGGGCAAGGTCTCGGCGAGAGTGGCACCAGTGACGGCGGACGGTCCGGCATTGGTGACAATGGCGGTGTAGGTCAGTGTGTCTCCCCAGGTGGCTGAGCTGACCCCGTCGGTGATGGTTGTCTGCAGGTCCGCCAGCGGCGTGGCAGTCAGCACGGTCTGCACCAACGGCCCCAGTACGGCCGAGGAATTGTCGCCGCTCAGCGTGTAGTCGCCATGGTTCACGGTGGACGTCGCGCCGCTGGGCAGGCTGAACGTCACCTGGAAGTTCCCGGTCGCGCCGGCATTGAGTGTTCCCAGGTTGCACGTCAGTTTGCTCGCGGCGAACGTGCATTGCCCCGGAATGGTATTCGATACGTAAGTGAGGTTTTTGCGTGTGGCCGAATTGTCCTGTGGCGGGATGATCACGGCGGTCGCGTTGGTCAGCGCGGCGGTACCGGAATTGCCGTAGTTGTAGGTATAGGTGATCTGTGTGCCCGCGGTTCCGGATGCACTGCCGGGACCGGTCGCTGCAATGTAGGGGCCGGGCAGCGACGTGGCGTTGAGCCCGGAGTCAACATAGACATGGCCCTCATGACCGCTGGGACCGCAGCCGGACGCAACGATGACAACTTTCACCTGGTCGCCGACATCCAGCGTGCCGGCGCCTGGTGCGATATCGATGGATTGCCAGTTGGTGTACTGGTAGGTGCCGACCGTGGTCCATGGCTGGCCGGACTGGCCTGAGAAATTGAAGGTGGTGAAGAGTTGCTTGCCCTTGGTAATGTTGGTGACTTCGATGAAGAAGTACGGTTGCTGGTTGGAGGTGTGATTCGGGTTCTCCAGCACCGGCGCAATGGAAAAGCGGATATGCACCTTGCCGTCGGACGGGTCGACGTCGGAAATGAGCATGGTCGCCGTCTGATCGATGGACGTGGCCCGGTTCTGGTTGCCGTTATAGTTGATGCGGGCGGCGTAATTGCCGTATTGCGGGTAGCGGACGCCACCGCTGATCTTGCTGTCCGACCCCGGTCCGACCACATCAGTGATAACCACGCCATAACCGACGCTGGTGTTCCAGGTGTTGGTGCTGTCGGCCGTCAGGCCAAGGTTGCTTTGCAGCAGCGGCGGAAAGGTGGGAATCGTTCCCGGATTCTTCCAGTGGGTGACCGTCCAGCCGGTGTAGTTGCCGTTTTCAAATCCGCCGTTGACGAATCCGGCCACTGCGGGCCAGGCCATGGTGAGCAATGCGAAACACGCTGCGTGCAGCCATTTGCGTGGGCCTTTCGGCGGGATTTTGTGTGCGGACTGGTTCATCGACACTACTCCTGGTCCGGTCAACCTGACGCTCGTGGCGACGCTGCGGCTGGTTGAAAGCCGATCGCCGCATTGACGATGTTTCTCGCGGTGGGCACCGGATGCGGCCGATCTGGTTGTGGCTGCATGGCGACACCGGGCAGGTTTCCGGTTTTGTGTTCGTTATTGGCGGGTGGGAGGCGCAGTTCAGGCGGATTAATTGTTCGACTGTTGTTGGCGCGGAGCGGATCGCCCCCTGATTGGCTCACAGCCGGTTATTGTCGAGCACCATCAAATTCAACCCCGGTCTGTTCGTCCCCAAGAGCGGGGGTCGCCGGGTATTTCTGCGCACACTGCATTGATACCATTTGCGAATTGGCGGCATGTGGCGAATTACCCTGCGGCAGTTATCGCGAACCCTGAGATACCCCTTCGAAAAACCCGAGGCGCGGCAAACCCGCGGCGCGCCAGCCCGCCGCTGCGGGGAAAGTCGCGGCGTCATGCCGGTAGAATGGGCGCTTCTTTCAAAGGCCGCGCCCCCGGCAGTCGCCCGACCGCAGTCACCATGCCTTCCCGTTCCCCCACCGGCCCGCAGGACCCTCACATACATCACGGAACGCCGCGCTGGCTGCTGGCGTTGTTGCTGGCTGCACTGGGCATGCTCGGGCCGTTTGCGGTGGACACCTACATCCCCGCGTTTCCGACCATCGCCCAGGACCTGGGCGCCAGTACGCTGCAGATGCAGCAGACTTTCTCGGTCTATCTGGCGGCATTCGCCTTCATGTTCCTGTTTCACGGTGCGCTGTCCGACAGCTTCGGCCGCAAGCCGGTCATCATCGGTGGCCTGGTGTTTTTTCTGATTGGCACCATCGGCTGCGCGCTGTCACAGACCATTGGGCAGCTATTGGTGGCGCGCGCTGTGCAGGGCCTGTCGGTTGGGGCCGGCATGGTGGTGGGGCGCGCGATGGTGCGCGACCTGTTCGCCGATGCCGACGCCCAGCGCGTCATGTCGATGGTGACGCTGTGGTTTGGGCTCGCGCCTGCCATCGCCCCGGTGCTGGGCGGTTTTCTCTATGCCCACTACGGCTGGCAGTCGATCTTCTGGTTCATGGCCGTGTTCACGCTTGCGCTCATCGTCATGAGCATCAACGCCTTCCACGAAACCCTGCCGGTGTTCAAGCGCCAGCCGTTTCGCGTCAAGCCGCTGGTGGCCGGGTACCGCGAAGTGGGCGCCAGCCTGCCGTTCCTGATGTTGTCGTTCGCCGCCGGTTTCAATTTCAACGGCTTCTTCCTTTACATCCTGTCGGCGCCGGTGTTTCTGCCGGAACAGCTGCAGCTTGGTCCGAAGGAATATGCCTGGCTGTTCGTACCGGGCATCGGCGGCATCATGACGGGCGCGTTTATTTCGGGGCGTGTTGCCGGCAGGTGGTCGCCCGACAAAACCGTGCGCCTGGGTTACATGGTGATGAGCTGCGCGGTGCTGTTCAACATCGCCTATTCAGTGCTCGCGAAGCCGGCGATTCCGTGGACCATTCTGCCCATCTTCATGTACGCAGCCGGCACGGCCGTCGCGTTTCCGTCACTGTCGCTCATGGTGATGGACCTGTTCCCGTCGCGGCGCGGCATGGCCAGCTCGCTGTCCGGATTTGTGGGCGGCATGATCAATGCGCTGGTGGCGGGGGTAATCTCACCGGCGCTGTCGCATTCGCCGGTCTGGATGTCGTTGGGGATGGGGGCGATGATGCTATGCGGCCTTGCCTGCTGGACCGCATATCGTCGAACGGTGCGGCACAAACGGCGTTGATCAGCTGCGCTGGCGGCAGTAGGTCTCTTCGGTCAGCAACAACAGCACCAGGGCAACCACACCCCAGGCCAGGATCAGTGAAAACCCCTGCTGGTAGGCGGCAAAATCAAATACACGCTTGCCGTCCACCAGCGCGCCCTGCCAGCTGCGATCCAGCAACAGTCCGACGGCGGGTTGCATGTACATGGGACCCTGAATCACCCCCATGTTGCTGACTCCTGACACGGTGCCGGCCAGGTGCGGCGGACCAGATTCCTTGGCAAATGCAAAACTGATGATGAAGCAGCCGCCGAAAAAACCGATGCCCGTCATCAATGCCACCAGCAACGGGTACGGAATGTTGCGCACGTAAATCAGCAGCGCCCACAGCGTCATGGTGATGACCAGCCCGCCGATATAAAGCGGCTTGCGCCTGCCCAGCCGGTCCGAGGCGGCGCTGTAAGTGATACTGCCGATGGCCCACGCGATCATCATCGTCGAACACAGGCCCGCCGCATTCGTGGCTGCGAGCCCGTAATGCGTGACCAGGAACGGGACACCCCACAGGCCGGCGAAGGTGAGGACGGTGGAACTGGCGGCCCCGGGAATGAAAAACAGCAGGACCACATTGCGGTTCTTCAAGGCCGCGGCAAGGCTTGCAAAAATTTTCGCCTGCACCTGCGTTCCACCGGCACTGTCGGCATGGCTGCGGTAGCCGCGTTCGGCCGGGTCATCGCGCACCACCAGCCAGGTGATGACTGCTATCACCAGCGTAAGTCCTGCGCTCATCCACATCGCCGGCCGCCAGCCGAACTCGTTCACCAGCAATCGCAGCGGTGCGCCCGCCACCACCGCACCCAGCACGCCGACCGCCAGCGCAATTCCGGAAGTCAGCGCGAACTGCCGCGGCGGCATCCACACGCTGGCCAGTTTGAGCATGGCAACGAACGCCACCCCCACGGACGACCCGATCAACAGGCGCCCGATATTGGCGACGCTGACATCCGGTGCCATCGCAAACACCGCCGTGCCGATGGCAGCCAGTGTCGCGCCGGCCGTCAGCAATTTGCGCGGGCCCAGCCGGTCGGCGAGCAGGCCGGTGGGGATCTGCATGGCCACGTAGCTGTAGAAATAGAACGCCGAAAGATTGCCGAGCCCGGCGGCGGTGAGGCCGAACGCGACCGTGAGCTCATTGGTGATGACGGCCGGCGCGACGCGCTGGTAGAACCCGATGAAATACAGCGCCGCACCCAATCCCCAGAAGGTCCACGCCAGCATCAGCGGCGGCAACGGGCGCTGCGGCAGGGGCATCAGTAGCGTTCCAGCGCGCGCTCCCGGGCGTACAGGAAGGCCGGTAGCGCGAACGACAGGCCGATGATGACGTTGCTGATGATGAAGAACCAGGCGTGACGGATGCCAAGCTTGCGTGACTCTTTGAGCAGGAACGGCCAGAACACCAGGCAGGAGAGCGTGAAATCCGCCAGCGTGGCAGCTGCGATCGGGTTACCCCACGCCAGCGAAAGGGCGCCCGAAGAACCGGGCACATAGGCAAGGTAACCGAAGTAAACGGCATAAGGCGTGATGGCCCCGATAATTGCCGCCAGCAGGTAGAAAGCTTTCATTTTCGAAAGGGCCCGAGGCCAAAACTCAAGCACTGGCGCGGCTTCCCGGGCAAAAACGGCCTGTGAGGCGCGCCAATGCTGGACTTTGTGGTTGCGCCTCGATAGACCGGACCTGCTATACCTGCTCCCACGGCAAGCCTTCCTTGCGCCAGCCGCCCAGCTTGCCGCGCTGGTGGTTATCGTCGAGATCGCCCTCGAATCCCTCCAGCACGTTGAACACTTGCGTGAAACCGGCCTGCTCCAGGGCAACGCCGGCATCGACCGAGCGGTTGCCGCTGCGGCAGATGATGACCACGGGCCGGTGCGTCGAATGGCCGACCGCTTTTTTCACCTGGCCGACAAAGTGCGGATTGATTTCCCAGTCCGGCCCGTCGTTCCAGGGAATCATCATTGCCCCGACCGGATGGCCAACGAACAGGAATTCCATTTCGCTGCGGCAATCGACGAAGACCGCCGTCGGGTCTTTCTTCAGGTAGTCAAACGCTTGCTTGGGTGTGAGGTGTTCCATGGCCGTCCTTTCGGGCCATTATATCGGCGGCCCGTCGCCGCCGTTTGGGGGTGTCCATGGCGGTGGGATAATGGCCTGATACTTTCCTTCACGCCAACTGCGCCAGACGACCCCATGAATGCACCCGAATCCTCCGCTGCCGCCGCCGCTCTCGACACGCTGATCGCGCAGCACGCCGATCGCCTCAACGACAGGGTGATCGCCTGGCGCCGCGATCTGCATGCCCATCCGGAACTGGGTAACCGCGAAGTGCGCACCGCGAAGGTGGTGGCCGATCACCTGCGCAGCCTGGGGCTCGACGATATCCGCGAACAGGTGGCCTACACCGGCGTGGTGGGCGTACTCAAAGGCGCAAAGCCGGGCCCCTGCGTGGCATTGCGGGCTGACATGGACGGTCTGCCGGTGACGGAAGAAACCGATGTGCCCTTCAAGAGCAGGGTGCGGGCGCAGTGGAACGGTGCCGAGGCCGGCGTCATGCATGCCTGTGGCCACGACACCCACGTTGCCATTCTCATGGGCGTGGCCGAAATCCTCGCAGGGATGCGCGAGCATATTCACGGCTCGGTCAAGTTCCTGTTCCAGCCGGCCGAAGAAACCCCGCCGCTGGGCGAGGAGGGCGGCGCCAAACTGATGATCGAGCAGGGTTGCATGCAGAACCCGCAGGTGGACGCCGTGTTCGGACTGCACATCACCTCCAAGCTCAACACGTACCGCATCGGCTACCGCTCCGGCCCGCTGATGGCGAGCGCAGACCGCTTTCGTATTTTTATTCGTGGCGAGCAAACCCACGGTGCACAGCCCTGGTCGGGTGTGGACCCGATCGTGGTGGGCTCGCAGGTGGTGCTGGGGCTGCAGACCATCGTCTCGCGCAAGATGAACCTGCCGGAAGAGCCCTCGGTGGTGACCGTTGGCACCTTCCACGCCGGCAACCGCAACAACATCATCCCGGACGACGCGCAAATGGAAGGCACCATCCGCGCCTTTGACGAACAGCATCGCAAAGACATCCACCAGTTCGTCGAAAAGATCACGACGCTGATCGCCGAGTCCGGTGGTGCGAAGGCCAGGGTGCACATCGATCCTGGCTACCCGGTCACCATCAACGACGCCGCGCTCACCGACTGGTCGGTGCCGGTACTCAAGCGGGCGGCGGGCGAGGCCAACGTGGGCATCTGCCCCAAGACCTGCGGCGCGGAGGACTTTTCCTACTTCCAGCGCGAGGTACCTGGCTTCTTTTTCTTTATCGGTTGCACGCCCCCGGGGCAGGACTGCAAATACGCGGCGTCCAATCACAGCCCGCGCTTTTACGTGGACGAAGCGGGCCTCAAGGTCGGCGTGCGGGCGATGACGACGCTGGCGCTCGAGTGGCTGGCGCATCCGCACGCGAAGGCGTAGAATGTAAGCCGTTGATTGCAATACCAATGCAGTGCTTTTTGGCAGTGGCGCCGATTTGAGCTTCAGCTTGCGGGCGCAGGGTGATCGAAACCCGAAATACGGCTAAAGCGAGACAGCGTGTTTCCAGCAAAACCTGTCCGGCTCAAAGGACAGGTTTTTTGTTTTTCGAGGAGCGAAAATGAAACGGTTTGTACTGGCCTTGTGCCTGATGTTGTCGGCCGCGATTTGCGCCGCGGCGGCGCCCGATGAGGGCGCCAAACTGGCGGCCATCGCCGAGAAGTATTTCCAGGACGGGCTCGACCTGCGGCCTTTGCAGGGCACCCAGATTACCGGCGACGAAAAATATGAAGACAAGCTGGAAGTGTCGATTTCACCCGCCTTCAAGGTCCGGCTGCTCACCTATTTGCACGGCACACAGCGCGCGCTCAAGGGCGTAAATGTCAAGGCGCTTACGCCAGCCGACAAGCTCACCTACGACCTGTTGCAGGAAGAAATCCGCGATACGCTCGAAGGGCTGACATTCCCCGGCGAACTACTGCCGGTGGACCAGTACGGCGGGCTCCCTGTCTACGTGGCGCAGTTCGGCAGCGGTGAGCAGATCCAGCCGCTCAAGACCGTGGCCAACTACCGCAACTATCTCAAGCGCCTGCTTGTGCTGCCCGAGTGGACGGCACAGGCCACCGCCAATATGAAGGTCGGCATCAAACGCGGCATTGTGCGGCCCAAGCCGCTGATCCAGAGCGGCCTGCCCGCCTTCCGCTCGCTGGCCGAGCCGGACATTGAAAAGAGCCCCTTCTACACCGCCATCAAGGTGATGCCGGCCGGGTTCAGCGAAGCCGATCGCAAGGAACTCACCGCGGCCTACCGCGAGGCGATCGAGAAAAAGCTGCAGCCTGCCATGGCGAAATTTGCCGACTTCCTCGAAAAAGAATACCTGCCGAAGTGCCACGACAAGGCCGGTATCGACGCCATCCCCGGTGGCAAGAAGTGGTACGAGTACAGCGTGCGCAGCTACACCACGACGAAAATGACGCCCGCGCAGATCCACGAGCTGGGCCTCAAGGAAGTGGCGCGTATCCGCGGCGAGATGGACAAGATCCGCCAGCATTTCAAGTTTGAGGGCAGCCTCACGGATTTCCTGAAGTGGGCCGAGGAAGCGCCGCAGTTCCGGCCGTTCAAGACCGAAAAAGAAGTGCTGGACGCCTACGCCGAACTGAACAAGAAGATTATGGCCAAGCTGCCGGACCTGTTTGGCCGTTCGCCCAAGGCGCCGCTGGAAATCCGCCCCGAGCCGGAACTCACCCGCGCCACGGCATCCGATCACTACTCGAATCCGTCGGTGGATGGCTCGCGCCCCGGCGTGTTCTACGCCGTCATCATGGACCCGGCCAAGTACTCCACGGTCGGCATGACCACGCTCTATTTGCATGAAGGCCAGCCGGGTCACCACTATCACATCGCGCTGCAGCAGGAACTGACGCTGCCGAAATTTCGCCAGCATGGCTGGTTCACGGCGTACGGTGAAGGCTGGGCCCTGTACGCGGAAACGCTGGGCCACGAAATGGGCCTGTTCACCGAACAGCACGCCTACCTCGGACACCTGAACGACGAACTACTGCGCGCCGTGCGTCTGGTCACTGACACCGGGCTGCATACCAAGGGCTGGACCCGCGAGCAGACCATCAAGTACATGATGGACACGCAGGGCTATTCGGAGGCCGAATCGCGCCGCGCCACCGAACGCTACATGGCCTGGCCGGGCCAGGCGCTGGCCTACAAGATCGGTTCGCTGAAGATCCAGGAACTGCGTTCGCGCGCCAAGAGCAAGCTGGGCGACAAGTTCTCGCTCAAGGCCTATCACGACCTGGTGCTGTCCGATGGCGCGCTGCCGCTGACCCTGCTGGAAAAGAAGGTCGATAGCTGGATCGTCGCCCAAGCTGGTAAATGACCCGCCGCTGCGGCGGCCAAAAATGAAATGAACATGGAAACAGTGCCCACCTCCCGTCCCGCCCGCACCGCTGCATTGAAGCGCGCGCTGTCTGAACGCATCCTCGTTCTGGACGGCGCCATGGGCACCATGATCCAGCGTTACAAGCTCACCGAGGAGCAATACCGCGGCGAGCGTTTCGCCGACTGGAAGAGCGACCTGCGCGGCAACAACGATTTGCTGACGCTGACGCGGCCGCAGGTGATCCGCGAAATCCACCAGCAGTATCTGGATGCGGGCTCGGACATTCTCGAGACCAACACCTTCAATTCCACCTCGGTGTCGATGGCTGACTACCACATGCAGTCGCTGGCCTATGAGCTGAACCGCGAGGGCGCGAAGCTGGCGCGCGAGGTGGCCGATGCGCAGACGAATACGACACCGGGCAAGCCGCGCTTTGTGGCCGGCGTGCTGGGGCCGATGAACCGCACGCTGTCACTGTCGCCGGATGTAAACGATCCGGGGTTCCGCGCGGTGAATTTCGACGAGGTGAAGAATGCCTACCGCGAAGCGACAGCCGGGCTTATCGATGGTGGCGCAGACATCATCCTCATTGAAACCATTTTCGATACGCTCAACGCCAAGGCCGCGATCTTTGCCGTCGAGGAAGAGTTCGATGCGCGCGGGCTCGCGCCGGAAGATCGTCCACCGGTGATGATTTCCGGCACCATCACCGATGCATCGGGCCGTACGCTGTCCGGCCAGGTGGTGGAGGCGTTCTACAACTCGGTCCGGCACGCCAACCCGCTGTCGATCGGGTTCAACTGCGCGCTGGGTGCGAAGGAACTGCGCCCGCATATTGAAGAACTGGCCGCGAAGGCCGAGTGCATGGTGTCGGCGCACCCGAATGCGGGCTTGCCCAACGCCATGGCCGAGTACGACGAGCTGCCCGCGCAGACAGCGGCTTTCATTCGTGAGTGGGCGGATGCGGGCTGGCTCAATATCACCGGTGGCTGCTGCGGCACCACGCCGCCGCACATCAAGGCCATCGCGGAAATTGTCGCCGGCGTGAAGCCGCGCCCGTTGCCGCAGATCGAGAAACGCCTGCGCCTGTCCGGCCTGGAGGCGCTCAACGTCGGCGACGACTCGCTGTTCGTCAATGTGGGTGAGCGCACCAATGTCACCGGCTCGCGCGCGTTTGCCAAACTGATCCTCAACGGCGATTACAACGAGGCCCTGGCGGTAGCGCGCCAGCAGGTGGAAAACGGCGCGCAGGTCATCGACGTCAACATGGACGAGGCGATGCTCGATTCGCAGGCCGCCATGACCAAGTTCATGAACCTGATCGCCAGCGAACCGGATATTTCGCGCGTGCCCATCATGCTCGACAGCTCCAAGTGGAGCGTGATCGAGGCGGGCCTGAAGTG
>CAYSKY010000054.1:9878-11595 GCA_964431425.1 uncultured Burkholderiales bacterium | reverse complement strand
GCTCAGCACCGCGCTCGGCACCGAAATGGCAAGCGCGCACGGACTCGCCGCCACCAGTACGGCCATCGCGCGGTAGAAACTGGCTGAGAACGGTTCGTCGATGACGACGCCTGCAAAAAGCAACAGGCCCACCAATGCCAACACCAGCGGGACGAAGATGCGTTCGAAGCGTTCGGTGAACTGCTGGGTCGGCGAACGCTGCGCCTCCGCTTCGGTGACCATCTTGACGACCCGCGCCATGGTCGACTGCTCCGCGCGTCGCGCGACCATCACCTCGATGGCACCAGAACCGTTGATCGTGCCGGCGAAGACACGGCTCTCGGGACTGACCCGGTCGAAAGCGGCGAGAGCGGCCTTTGCATCCGCCACAGGACGCTTGTCTACCGGTATGCTTTCGCCGGTCACCGGTGCCTGGTTGACGCTCGAGTTGCCGACGACAACCACGCCGTCGGCGGGAAGGCGTTCGTTCGGCCGGACGACCACCACGTCGCCCACCTGTAATTCACCGACCGCGACTTCCTCGGTGCGGCCTTCGCGGCGTACCGTCGCGGTTTCGGGGGCGAGCTTGGCCAAAGCTTCTATCGCGCGGCGCGCCCGTCCCATCGCGTAGTGCTCCAGCGAATGTCCCAGACTGAACAGAAATAGCAGCAGCGCGCCCTCGGCCCATTTGCCGATTGCCGCCGCGCCCACGGCCGCCACCAGCATCAGCGTATCGATTTCAAAGCGGCGAGCCAACAGGTTTTCGATAGCCTCCCTGACGGTAAAGTATCCGCCGAACAGATAGGCTGCGACATAGCAGGCGATGGGCACCCAGCCTGGCCCCATTTCGCGCCACGCAGTCAGCCAGCCTGCCAGCAGAAACGCGCCCGCAAGTGCTGCGAATATCAACTCGGACTTTTCTCCGAACGGCCCACCGTGGGCATGGTCGTGACCTGCATGGTCGCCCTCGCCTTGTGCGTGGTCGTGACCTGCATGGTCGTCCTTACCTTCTGCGTGGTCGCGGCTTGCGTGGTCGGTATGACCGGACTGCGCCTCCGCGGGCGTCGCGTCGCCGTGATCTTCCTTCGTTACTACTTCATCGCCATGGGTGCCGGGCTTGGTTTGCGTAAGCCCTGCGTCCTTGTATTGGCCATGCGCCGGTCGTTTTCCGTCGGCAGGCGCGACAGCTTCCACGCCAGCCGCGGATTTTCCCGTGCCAAGAATGCCGAGCGCGGCGACTTCGGCAAGCAGCGTCTGCGGCGACACGCGTGACCGGTCGTACTCAATGCGCACCGAGCCCGATACTGCTACGTCCGCTTCCAAAACACCCGACACCTTGCGCAAGCTATCGGCGACTCCGCGTGCTGCGCGGGCGTGCAAGGGCGCTTCGCCTTTGACAATAAGATGAGCAAATTGGGAGGTCAGTTCTGCCCCGGCCGAACGCACGAGTTCGCGTACGCGGGTCAATGAAATGGCGGCCGGGTCGTAATGGATGCAAAGTTGTGGCGCGCCGCCGTCACGCCCGACAATATGCGCTTCGTCGATCCCCGGCCGACCAGACAATGAGCCGATCAGGCGCGTTACACAGCGGTCCCTGGCATTGTCGACATTGGGGAGAACTAGCGGCAGATCGAGACGAAGCTTTAAGGGGGCAGTCATAGCGAAAGGCGCATTTTCTGGTTGCTGGATATGAAGGTTAAGGGTCGGGCTTCACGGTCGAAAACCTGCACCGAGAGTA
>CAYSKY010000054.1:7779-9868 GCA_964431425.1 uncultured Burkholderiales bacterium | reverse complement strand
AGGCGAGGCTTGCGAGAATTGCTCGAAACTGCTGGTAAGAATGCTGCAGCACTTCGGCAACCCGAAAAGCCGTCGTCAGGATTTGCGCCATCCAACGCGCGTTCGTTTCCCCCGCCGCCCGTGGCATGCGAATGATCATGTGCCATGGATTACCTCCTGATATTGAAGGTCACGCCCACGCGTTTGCCTGCTAGGGCGCACGGCGGCCTCCGATCGGAAGGGCTTTGACCACATCGATGACGACAATCCAACCGGCAATAGCCTGCCCGGTCCGCGCCGTCCGCTCGATCAACTCGACAAGTGGGTCGACTTGCGTATCCTCGCAAATCAACTCCAGTCGGACCTCCGCAATGACCGCTTCGCCCAGCTCGACCGAGTAGTGCTGCTCGACGTTGTCGACCGGTTTCAACAGGCTGTGCACGGAGGTCACGTTGATGTTGCGCACCCCATGCTCCCGTGTCGTTTGGATCAGGCCGGAGCCCTCCACGGCCGCGATCACGTCCGCGATTCGATTTTTGTGCACATAGGCTTTGATCTCTTTCATGCGGGCGCTCCTGGGGAAGAAACAGCGGTGGACAAGGCGAGCAGCTTTCTTTCTTTTCGGTCCTCGATCCACTCGTAGACGAGTGGCAGCAGGAGGAGCGTCAGCGCAGTAGACGTAAACAACCCACCAACCACCACGGTGGCCAAGGGACGCTGGGTTTCTGCACCTACGCCGCTGGACAACAGCATCGGCACCAATCCCAGGATGGCGACCGTAGCGGTCATCAGCACTGGGCGCAAACGCATGGAGGCCCCTTGCCGCACCGCATCTCGCGGCGAATAGCCCTGCGCGCGCAGATCGTTCAGGAACGACACCAGCACGATGCCGTTCAGCATGGCGACCCCGAAGACGGCGATGAAGCCGATGGCCGAGGGTACCGATACATACTGGCCCGTGATCGCAAGCCCGATAACCCCGCCGATGACAGCAAACGGGACGTTGGTGACGATCAGCGTTGCATGAGTGACCGAGTTGAACGCCGTATAGAGCAGGATAAAAATCAACCCGATGGTCAACGGAACAATCACGGCTAGCCGCGTCATGGCACGCTGCTGATTCTCGAAAGCACCGCCCCATTCGATCCAGTATCCCTCCGGTAATTTCACCTGCGCCTTGAGTTTCGCGTCGGCCTCTTTGACGAAGCCGTCCACGTCGCGGCCCTGGACATCGAGCTGGATGACCGAGTAGCGCTGCAGCTGCTCGCGTCGCACGAAAGAGTAGCCTTCGGCGACATCGATAGTCGCTACACGCGACAGCGGCACGAGCGATCCGCTTTGCGTGCGGATCGGGATATTGCCGATCGATTGCACGCTGTCACGGAAACTCGCGTCCAGACGCACCTGCAGGTCGAAGCGTTTTACGCCGTCGATAATGGTGCTAACGGTCTTGCCGCCGATGCCTGCCTGCACGACTTCCAGGATTTCGTCCGCATTGATGCCGTATCGTGCCGCCTCTTCCCGGTTCACCTTGATCACCATCTGCGGCTTGCCTTTGTTGGCTTCCAGCGCCAGATCGGCAGCACCCGGCACTTTGTCGAGCACAGCCTTCATCTCCCCGGCCAGCCGATCCAGGGTGGCCAGATCCTGGCCATAGATCTTCAGGGCCAGGGTAGCGCGAACGCCCGATATCAGTTCTTCCACCCGCATCTGGATCGGCTGCGTGGCGCCGATGACCACTGTCGGGATGGCCTTCTCAAGCGCTTCCTTCATCTCGTTGGCCAGCGCGGGCATGCTCATCTTTTTAGCCCACTCGCTTTCGGGCTTCACGTCGACCAGCACTTCCATATAGTTCACGTCGGCCGTTTCACCCTTCTCGGCACGGCCGATGGTGGCCAGCGTCGACTTCACCTGCGGGAACTGCTGCTTCAAGGTCGTATCCAGCGTTTGCGACACGCGAATGCTCTCGTCGAGCGAGGTCGATGGAATGCCGGTCACGCGAAACATGATGCTGCCTTCCTGCATGGTGGGCATGAATTCCTTGCCCAGGAAGGGAAAGAGCGCCAGCGAAAACACCAGCAGTCCCACGGCGGAGCCGATCACCACTTTC
>CAYSKY010000054.1:0-7769 GCA_964431425.1 uncultured Burkholderiales bacterium | reverse complement strand
GATCCAGCGCCCAATCCAGGAGCGGTAGATAAACCCCCTTCGCCCGCCGCACCACCCAGGTGTCCTTCTCGATCTGCGGTTTCAGAATCAAGGCGGCGAGCACCGGCACCAGTGTCAAGGTGAGAATCAATGAGCCCACCATGGCAAAGGTGATGGTGAGTGCCATCGGTTTGAAGAGCTTGCCTTCCAGACCGGTGAGCGAGAAGAGCGGCAGGAACACAACGATGATGATCATGATGGCGAAGGCGATCGGGTTCATCACTTCGCGTGCGGCCTTCAGGATGATATGGGTGCGTTCAACGGGCTTGCCCGACTCCGCGCTGTGCGCCAACAATCGGAAGCTGTTCTCCACCATCACCACCGCGCCGTCGACCATCATGCCAATACCGATGGCAAGGCCCGCCAGGGACATCAGGTTGGCCGAAAGACCAAACTGCTGCATCAAGATGAAGGCGATCAGCATGGCGAGCGGCAAGGTGACGATCACGACGATGGCCGATCGCATTTCGCCCAAGAACAGAAACAAAACTACGGCGACCAGGATGGAGCCCTCCAGTAACGCGCGCTCTGCGGTACTCAATGCCTTGTCGACCAGCTCGGTGCGGTCGTACACCGGGTTGATGGTTACGCCCTTGGGCAACGACTGCTGCGCGATCTTCAGTTTTTCCTTGACCGCGTCGACCACGCTCTTGGCGTTTTCATTGATGCGAGAAAGGGCCAGGCCCAGGGCAACCTCTTTGCCATTGCGTGTGACCGCACCAAAGCGCAATGCCGGCGCTTCCTTGATCTCGGCGACATCGCGCACGTAGATCGGAGAGCCTTCGCGTTGGGCGATGACGATGCCGCCGATGTCCTTGGTGTTGCTCACCAGGCCCAGGCCGCGCACCAGATACTGCTCCTGGCCCAGGTTGACGTACTGCCCGCCCACCTGGCGGTTGTTGGCCGCCAGCGCTTCCATGACGCTCTTGAAGGTGAGGCCGTATTTGATGAGTTGTTGCGGCTGAATCAGGACCTGGAACTGCTTTTCGTCGCCGCCCCAGGACGTCACGTCGTCCACACCGGCGGCCGTGCGCAAGAGGAGCCGCACATTCCAATCCTGCAAGGTGCGAAGATCCATCGAGGAGAGTTTCTGGTCGGCCGATTCGATCGTGTACCAGAACACCTGTCCCAGGCCGGAACTATTGGGTCCCAGCACCGGTTCCCCGTAGCCCTCGGGAATGCGAGTCTTGGCTTCGAGGAGTTTTTCGCCGGCAAGCCGCCTGGCGAAATAGATATCGACGTTGTCCTTGAAATAGACACTCACATAAGAGAGGCCAAACAGCGAGACCGAGCGGATTTCCTCCACGCCGGGCAAGCCTGCCATGGCGGTCTCGACGGGGAAGGTCAACAGTTTCTCGACGTCTTCCGCGGCAAGCCCCGGGGACTCGGTATAGATATTGACCTGCACGGGAGTCACATCCGGGAACGCATCGACCGGCACCGCGCGAAACGCCTGCACGCCGAAGACGACGACCAGGAGAAAGCCGACCAGCACCAGGACCTTGTATCGCAGCGATACGTCAACAATGGAATTCAACATGGCGCGGCCTTTAGTGAGAGTCGCCGATTTGCGACTTCAGTAATCGCGCCTTCAGGGCATAGGCCCCGGCGGTCACCACCCGTTCGCCGGGTTTCAAACCCGACTTCACCACTATGCGGCCGCGCAGTTTCTCACCGACTTCGATCGGACGCGGCTCGAAATGCTCGCCTTCCTGAACAAACACCGTGGGCTGCTCGGATATCAGCACCATGGCGCCATCGGGCAGCGTGAGCGCCTTGATCGCGCCGCCGGTGGCGATGGCGGCGGTGGCGAACATCTCCGGCTTCAATCGGCCATCGGCATTGCGGACTTCGATGCGGCCGCGGATCGTCCGTGTTTCCTTGTCCAGTACGCCGCCGATATAAGTGAGCCGCCCCTTGAACGTGTCGCTCGGATAGGCACTCGCCGTCACGACAGCGTCACTGCCCACTTTCAGTTGCGCCAGATCCTTTTCAAACAGGTTGGCCTCAATCCAGAGGGTAGAGAGATCCGCGACCGTGAAGAGCGCCTTGTCCGGGGTGGCCAATTCACCGACCACCGCCTTCTTCTCGATCACGGTTCCCGCAAAAGGTGCGGTCAAGGGAAAGACGGAGAGACCGTTTGTCGTGGCGGCCGTCGTGGCCGACACACCCAGCATTTCAAGCTTGTCTGCCGCGGCTCGCAGGTGGGCACGGGCTTTCTCGTAGTCCGCGCGAACCCGCAGGAAATCCTTCTGCGAGATGATCTGCTCGCCCTGCAGTTTCTCCGCGCGATCGAAGTTCGCCTTGGCCACCGCTGCCTCGCTGCTGGCTTGCTGGTAGGCCGACCGCGCCTCGCCCATCTCGATACTGTCCAGCGTGGCCAGCGTCTGTCCGGCGGCCACTTTGTCGCCCAGATTGACGGTCACCTTGGCCAGGCGCCCGGCGATGCGCGGCGAGACACGGGCCAGGCGATCCTGGTTGGCCAATATGGTGGCGGTCACCACGATGTGATTGACCACCTCTTTATCCTCGATAGGTTCCACGACGATACCGGCGGTCTTGATTTCATCGGCTGAGAGCTTCAGGCCACCGTCGTCGCCATGCGCGCCGGCGGCTTGCTTGGGCGCGGCCTTGTCGGCGGTTTTGGAAGACTCGCCACCACCGCAGGCGGAGAGGACAAGGGCCACGGCAGCGAGCAGGCTCGCCAATGCCGCACGGCTTGATAAAAGGGATTTCATCGGGAACAACTCCATGGGAATTCGTTGGGAATAATTGCTGTTTGTCATCGCATCACCGTGTGCGGTCATGGGTGCCCCCAGCGGCCTGCGCCAGCGCAATGCGGCTCACACGCAGGTCGGTGATGGCCTCCAGTAGATCGCGGCGACCGTCCAGTAATTGGCGATTGATGAGGATCTGTTGGGCCAGGCTCAACTCGCCTTCGCGCAGTGCTTTCTGCGAGAGGCGCTGGTTTTCTTCGAGCGCCGGCACGACGGTGTCGCGTAATGCTTGTACGCGGCGCTGCAGGTTTTGCACGCGCTGCCATAGCGCGCGAACCGAGGCCTCAACCTCGCGTTCGCCCGCTTCACGGTCGGTTTGTGCCCGCATCTGCTCGGACTTCGCCTGGGCGACATTACCGGCATTACGTTTGAACAGCGGCAGCGGCACGGTGACCGTCAGCGTCGTGATCTTCTCGCGAAATTGCTCCGGGCCTTCGCGGCCCACACCGAGTCCTATGGTCACATCCGGGAAGCGAGCCGCGCGTTCGAGATTGAGCTTGTTCTGCGCTGCCGCTTCCTTGGCGTACAGGCTCTTGACCAGCGTGCGTTCGCGTGCGGTCGACAGCAGATCGACCAGTGGCGGCAAGACCGTGGGTGTGTCCAACTCGCCGCCCGGCATCGGCAACGAATCCGCCGGCCATTGAAGCAGTTCGGCCAATCGCGACTTCGCCTCCAGCAGCTGATCGGTCAACAAAGCGAGCTGATTGCGAGCTCGTCCGGCATCGATCAGCGCCACGTTCGCGTCAAGCCTACTGTCTTCCCCGGCAGTTACGCGTTTGCCGGCAAAGGTCGCCGTGCTTTCCACTAATGCAACGGCTTGTTGCTCGTTGTCGATACGCGCCTGAAGTGCCAGCACCTGCACGAAGCGTTTTTCCACTTCGGCGCGAAGGTCTCGCATTGCAGCGTCCGCCGCATACCGCGCTGCGGCAAGTTCCTGACGAGCGGCCTCGCGGCGATAGCCTTGCTGGCCGGCGATTTCGAGCGTCTGCGACACGCCCACACCCCACTCGCGATAAGTGGGCGTGGTCAGGTCCGGTTGCGGGCTTTGACGGCGCGCGCCGTCGGCGGTCAGTTCCGGGTTATTCCAAAAGAGTCCACGCCTGTCCTCTGCCGCACCTTCCGCAGCAATGACCGCGGCACGCGCGGCATTCAGACTCACGCTCTTCTCTTCTGCTCGCCGCCAGGCGGATTCCAATGTCAGCGGCGCAGTGGGGGATAGTTCAGGGGCGGGGGTCGGTGCGACTTGCGCCTGCGCGGTGGCGACCCACAGCACGCAAGCGATCCAATACGTTTTTTTCATCTTGTCCTCAAGCAATCGCGGGTCGAGATTGACCGGCGGAATCCAGACGGGATCCGGCGAGAGGATGTCGCGCTTAACTAAAGCGCAAGGGAAATGACAGCAGACACTCGCCGGGGCTTACGCGCCGGCGATATGAGGCGGGCGGAAGGGATTGTCCGGAGAACGGTCGGGAATCAGATGCGACTGAAACAGTATGGGAGTACTGATCATGTCTGGCAGTGACGTCATCTCAATTGCACCCACGCCATAGACAAAGGAATAGTGGCAAGTGGGGCAGTCCTGATCTTCAAACGTGCCGCTATCGCCTTTGCCGCTGTCTTTGGCGGGCTTGGCATGCTCATGTTCATGGTGACCCACGTGCGATTTCGCCGCCACCGCTGCTTCATGACGACAGTAGGTGCCGACGGCCGCAAAGGTCCATTGCATGGGCAACAGGATCAGAACGAGTATGGCGACGAGGCGGTGCATGGGCGGGAGTGTATCACCGGACCGCGACTGTGCGGAGGTATCGGACTTCGGATCGAATGGGCTGCAACGTCATTTGCGCAACAGCCTGAGACCGTTGGCGACGACCAGAATACTCGCCCCCATGTCGGCACAGACGGCCATCCACATCGTGGCACTGCCAAACACGGCGAGTCCAAAGAAGACGGCCTTAATACCCAGCGCGACCGTAATGTTTTGCCACAGGACCGCATGCGTCTTGCGCGACAGCAACACGGTGGCGGGGATCCGGCGCAAGTCGTCGTTCATGACTACCACGTCGGCGGCTTCCATGGCGGTATCGGTGCCGGCACCGCCCATTGCGAAACCGATATCGGCTTGCGCCAACGCCGGCGCGTCGTTGATGCCGTCGCCGATCATGGCGGTCGGTCCATATTGCTTCTGCAAGGCTTGAATCGCGACGAGCTTGTCTTCCGGCAGCAGATTGGCGCGGGCATCCTCGATCCCTGCCTGGGCGGCAATGGACTTCGCGGTGCCGGCGTTGTCGCCGGTCAGCATCACCGGCGTGATGCCAAGCGCTTTCAATTCGGTAATTGCGGCTTTGGACGATTCCTTGATGGTGTCGGCCACGGCAAAGATTGCCAAGGCAGCCGTCTGGGACAGCAGCAAGGTGATCGTATTGCCCGCGTTCTCCAATGCGGCCAGCTTGGCTTCGAGCGCCTCGGTGGCCAGTTTTCTTTCGGTCAAGAGCCGATGATTGCCGAGGGTATAAATTTCGCCGTTGATCTTGCCCTCGACACCGCGACCCGGTAGAGCCGTGAAGTCGTCGACATTGAGACTACTCGGTGTCAGGCCAGTGGCGATCGCTTTGGAAACCGGATGATCGGAATGCCCGGCAAGTGCACCTGCCAGTGACTCGAGCTGCGCCTTGTCCACATCACTCGCGAGCGGCTCCCACGTCACCAGCTTGGGTTTGCCCGCTGTAATGGTGCCGGTCTTGTCGAGAGCGATGGCTTTGAGGTTGCGCGCTTCCTCCAGGTAGGTCCCACCCTTGATGAGGATGCCGTTGCGTGCTGCATGGGAGAGTCCGCTGACAACGGTCACCGGCGTGGAAATCACCAGTGCACACGGACACGCAATCACCAGCAGCACCAGCGCTTTGTAGAGTGCCTCCATCCAGGTCCAGTCCATGGCCCATGGGGTGATGACGGCGACAGCCAGTGCGAGCACAAAAATGGCCGGCGTATAGATGGCTGCGAACCGGTCCACAAATCGCTGCGTCGGTGCGCGAGTGCCCTGTGCGACTTCCGCGGCATGAATGATCCTCGCCAACGTGGTGTCGGAAGCGCCTGCCGTTACACGAAACTCGATGGTCCCGGTCTCGTTGATGGTGCCCGCGAACACCGGGTCGCCGACCGCCTTGTCGACGGGAATGCTCTCACCGGTAACCGGTGCCTGGTTGATAGCGGTGGATCCTGTCGTGATCATGCCGTCCAGGGGCACACGTTCGCCCGGCTTCACGCGGAGAATGGCTTCGAGCGGCACGTCTTTGGGTGACGCCGCTTTCCAGCTGCCATCGGCCTGGCGCATGTCTGCCGTGTCAGGCGCCAACGCCAGCAAACTCTTGATGGCATTGCGTGCGCGGTCGACGGCCTTGGCTTCGATCAATTCGGCAATCGCATAAAGCGCCATCACCATGGCCGCCTCCGGCCATTGACCGATGACAAAAGCCCCGGTGACGGCCACGGTCATGAGGGCATTGATGTTGAGCTTGCCGTGAATGAGCGCCGTGAAGCCTTTCTGGTAAGTCTCCAGACCGGCAAACCAGATTGCGGCTGCGGCCACCGCAATGCCGGCGGCTTTCCAGGCAATTGCATCCGGCGCGAAATAGGAAATGGCTTCGGCAATGCCGGCCAGGACGAGTGCGGCTACCAGACGGGCGATGCCACCGGCAAAACCATGGGGCTCGGCACTCGTTCCGTCGGCGTCGGCAGACGTTGAGACCTGCTCCGGCTTGAACCCGGCTTGGCGGATCGCCGCCAGGATGGCGGGCATGTCCGCTGCGGGCGCATCGATGCTGAGCGTTCGCGCGCCGAGCTGGAAGCCGAGGCTGCGAACGGTCGTGAAACCCTCTAGCGCTCGGCGAATCTCGTTTTCCTCGGTACTGCAGTCCATGGTGGCGATGCGAAAAGTTGCGCCGTCCTTGGGGATGGCGGGCGATGATACCTTGGCGGCCGGCGTAGCGGGCGCATCGCAGCAGTGGTCATGATCGCGCGCGTCAGGCGAACTTGATTTTAGGGGGGGCGGGCTCATGTGCTACATTGAAAACCCTGAAGCCGCTTCAGAGTCAAGTATCTTTTTTTTGGAGTCCCGTCATGAAAATCGGTGAAATCGCCAAGCTGACCCATACCCCCGTCGAGACGATTCGTTTCTACGAGAAAGAAGGTCTGATCGGGGAACCGGAACGGCAGGACAATGGCTATCGCACCTACGGCCAGAGCCACCTCGAGGCGCTGTCGTTCATTCGCCATTGCCGTTCGCTGGATATGCCACTGGCCGAAATCCGGCTGCTGGTCGACTTCATCGACAAGCCCCGCCGCAACTGCAAGGATATCGATGCGCTCGTCGAGGAGCAGTTGAAGCGGGTGAAGGCGCGATTGAAATCCATGCGCGCACTGGAGAAGCAATTGGAGGTCTTGCGGGCGCGCTGCGATTCCCATCACCCGACGGCCGAGTGCGGCATCTTGCAGGAATTGGTGGCCGCCGCGCACGGTGAAGCCTGCGCCTGTCACCCTATTACTTGAACTCGGCGCAAGGCGACTGACCCGAAAGATGAAGGCTGCCATCCGCGAGGGGCTCGAATGTGGCTGCGTTCAAGTCGAGGACTGCTTACTGGTTCGTGCAGCGCGCGCCAATCCACGTTAATCAGGCACACCAAAAAAGAAAGGACGCTCATGACTCAGATTGTTCAAATGCTAGGACTCTTTATCATCACGGCACTGGCGGAGATCGTCGGCTGTTACCTGCCATATCTCTGGCTCAAAAAAGACGGCCCGATATGGTTGCTGGTTCCTGCGGCATTGAGCCTTGCCCTGTTTGCGTGGTTGTTGTCTCTGCATCCCACAGCGGCGGGCCGCGTGTATGCGGCCTATGGCGGCGTCTAGATCGGCGTTGCCATTCTCTGGCTATGGGTGATCGATGGCGTGCAT
>CAYSKY010000053.1:0-11728 GCA_964431425.1 uncultured Burkholderiales bacterium | reverse complement strand
AGAGTACGCGTTTTTTTGCCAGCAATGACCGCGCCCCTTGGTTCAGTAACGCATCCGCCGCTCAGTCGCGCGGACCTCGACCGCATCGCCGCCAAGCACGCTTCCCCCGATGCGGTGCTATTGCTGCGCGAGATAGAGCGCCTCCGGGCTGTCGAAAGCTACGCGCGGCAATTGATCGAAATGGCACAGGAAATGCCCGGCGACACTCCGAAGCTACTAGCGAGCGGGCTTGCCGCGGCGCTTGAGGGGCGATTGCCGGGCGGCGGCCGATTCAGGGCCGCGCCGCCAAATTTGAATGGGGGGTAGTAAATGGTTCGTATCCTTTTTGCCGCTGGGTTGATCCTGATTTCCGCAAGTGCGCTCGCATCCCGCGAACAATGCGACCGGCTCTATCCGGAAGGCAATGCGCGCCTTGAATGCTATGGGACTTACGGCGTGCGCCATTCGTGGACCGACGATGAACTGCGAACCGAAATAGACGGCAGAGTTCAGCGCAAGGCCGACGAGGAACGCAAAGAGATCGAACTGAAAGCGCGCCGAGAAACCGCTCGCACAAAGCTTGCCGAGGAATCAAAGAAAAAGGCGCTGCGACTCAAGGGGCTTTACCCAGGAATGACGCTGGCGGCGGCAGACGTGTTTCACCCGAATTTGGCAGAGATCTGTACCGAGACGGGCGAACCGCAAAAGGACTTCGAATGCTTCATTTCGCCGAATTCCCGCGCCGGAAATAAATACCAGTTCGAAGCGCTGGAATCCCTCGCCGATAGTCGTGTTTCGCTTTGGACGCTGCGCGGCACGAAAGGCGTGATCTGGCAGATTAGCGCTCTGATTGATTCAGACGCGGCACTTGAACTGCAACTCGCGCTCGCTATCAAGTACCCATATGCAACACTTTCCGAGCCCGTGGTCCAGAACCGGATGGGAGCGAAATTCGGCAATCAGACAGCGACTTGGCGGTCGGGTGATCTGGTGCTCAAGGTAGAGCGATATGGATCTTCCCTTGACAATGGCTATGTACACTTCACGAGCACAAAAGCGCCGCGCCTCGCGCGCAAAGTGACCAAGGACCTGTGAAATCGCAGCGTCACGCTTGATACGGTTCGGCTCATCGCGTGAACGTCCCCGTTTGGAACCCGGCGCCGGTGTCGACGAGGAATTGAATCGGCGTATTCGCCGCGGCGAGTTGCGCCGCCGCCGCCGCGGTTTGCGTGTCGGCCGCGGTTTGCTGTGCGGTCGCCGACTCGGTCAAGGTGGCGCGAATCGTCTCGAGTTGGTCCTTCGTGGCGTCGGCGACGTCTTGCTGAATTTGTGCGATGCGCTCGTCGATTGCCGCTTGCGCCTCGCGCCCGCGCGCCAGGAATGCGGCCGACTGTGCCGCTTGTTCCTCGGGCGACAGCAGGCCGAATGCCGATTGAATGTCGCTATTGATTTGCGACGAGTAACGCTGAATCGCGTTGACGTCGTTCGAGGCGAGCGCCTTCGCCAGTGCGTCGGCCGCGTCGGTTTGGTAAAAGTCGTATTTTCCCTGTTTGTCGAGCCCGGCGAGTTGTATGTTCTTGAACGTCGCCCCGAACATATCGTCTATGGAGCGTTTTACCTGTTCAATCTGCGCGAGCAAATTTACTTGCGCGAGGTAATACTCGGTTGTCGCTTTCGTGAGCGCCTCGGCGCTCGCGGCCGTGCCGTCGTATGCCATGGCGGCGGCCGAAAGCGCGAGGTTGTTCCGATCGATCGCCGCGGCGATTACGTTTTGCGAGGCGTCGATTTGTTTCGCAATGTCGCCGAGCAAGTCTTTCGAGTTCAGCGAGGCGAGGAAATCTTGCGTCGCGGCGAACGAGGCGACCATTTTCAGCAGTTCGTCGCTCGTGCCCTTGAACGCCCGAATCGTGGTCGCGATGCGCGGATTCAGTTCGTCGAATACGGCCGCGTATTTTTGCGACAGATATTCGAATTTCAATTGCTCGGCCGCGGTCCCGTCATTTTTGGGAAATGCAAATTCGCGCATTCTCGACGACTGCAGGTTGCCGCCGATTGCGGCGATTTGGTCGCCGGTGAGCGACTTCGCGAGAACCTTGTCGATTCCGCCGGTCGCGCCGAAAAAGGCGCGGATTTGCTGATTTACCGAGTCGGTTCCCTGCAGGGTCGAAAAACCCTCTTTCCCGAATACGCCGTCGACTGTATAGGCTTGCGCGTTGGATCCGAAACCGAGTTGCCCTTTCCAGTTTTCGCCCTTGTCCTTAAATGCCTGATAGAGCATATAGGCCGCCGCCGCCGCTGCAGCATACGGCCCGAGTTGCCCGAGCATTCCCGCGACGTCGCCGCCCAGGCTCGCCGCGGTCGACAAGCCGGGCCCTTGAATTGCGCCGGTTGCGCCGCCCAGGAATTGAGAAACCGAGGTCAGGCCGAGCGAGTTCGCGCCGCTCGCGAGCGTGTTCAGGATCCCGTTAGATGCCAGCAGAGAACCGCCCGAGAATAGCGAGCCGGTGACGTTGCCGAAAATGGATCCGCCGACCGAGTTCGCGAGGCCGTTCGTCGCCGCTTGCTGAATCGAGCCCGTCGTCGTGTTCGCGACGAGGTTCAAAAAGAATTGCTTTCCCGCCAGGGCGAGCAAGTCGTACTCGAGGCGCTTCAAATACTGGCGCGCGGCGTCGGTGCCCGACCGCCATCCCTCGGAAAAGCGCCCGGCAATGTCGCCGACGACATCGCCCATTTGGTCGAGCATTCGCGTTTGTTCGGACAGGGCGCCGAGCGCCTCTTTCGATTTCAACGCGGCGACGTAATTGCGATAACCTTTCACGAGGTTTTCTTGCGCGATAATCGCGTCCTCGTCGGCTTCGCTCGCCTTCATTTGCGCGAGCGTGAACTCTTGCGTCGCCAGGGTGGCCGCGGCGATTTCCGACGGCAGCTTGCCATAGTTCGCGATTTCCTCGACGAGTGCGCTCGCCCGGCCGTTGACCGAGCGAATCTCGTCGTCTTGTTTCTTCCGATACTCGTCGGCAAACTTGCTGGCCTCGGCGAGTGTGGTGCCCCATTCCTTTTGGCCTGCAACGACCTTTTCCAGGCCGGCCGCTTCCTCGAGGGTCACGCGGAGTTTGATTCGCTGCTTCGTCGTGAATTCTTCCCATACGCTAGACGCGCGGAGTTCAGCGAGTTTCTTCTCGCTGGCCGTCAAGGCGTCGAGGGGTTCTACCGTTTCGGCATAGGCCACGGCGACGCGCTTGTTCGCATCCTCCATAGCTTTCGCGAATTCGCTCACCTTGGCGACGGCCGCGGGCGTGTCGCTGAACCCGGTCGAATCGAGGCGCTTTTTGTCGGCCCCGAAGTTGAAGGCGCCGCCCTCGTTCGGGTCGAATGCGTCCGCCCGCATTTTCTTTGCGTTCGCCGCCCACTTCTCTGCGAACTTGTCCGAGAGCCAAGCACGGTCGGCGACCTTATTTAGCGTCTTCTCAAAGTCCTCGCTGTCTTTCTGCAGGCCCTTGAGCCCGGCGCGAATGAGGTCGTTTCCTTGAAGGAAATTACCATTCATGCTCATCAGTGCGCCGGCGCCAATCTTCCCGAGGTCGGCCAGGTTGAACGCGGTCGTCTTGATCGCTTGGGCGATTAACTCAGTCGCCCGGGCAACGCCGAGACCGACGTCACCCACCATGGCGAGGCCCTTGCCTACGTCATACGCCCAGCCCTTGATTGTGCCGTCCGCTGCGAGGTCGTTAATCGAGCCTTTGAGCCCGTCGCTCCCCTTGATTACGTCGGTCAACGCGTCGGCGAGCGCGGTGGCTGTCGGTATGAACTCGCCGGCAATGCGCTTCGTGCTGCCCTCGAATGCGCGCTCCAGGGCCCGCATGGCTTTTTCGTACTGGTCGGCCTCTGCCGCCTGCTCCGCGGTCACGGTGGCGACCTTGGCGCCCTGCTCTGCCATGTCCTTGAGCAGGGGCAGCAACTTCTCGCCGCCTTTGCCAAACATTGCCTGAGCATAGGCGGCTTTGTCCGTCCCGTCGCGGTACTCGTTGAACTTGACCGCAACCTCTTCCATGATCGCTGCCGGCGCGCGCAGTGCGCCGCTTGAGTCGCGGGCATCGATACCCAGGCGCCGCAGTGCTTCGCCGGCTTTCGAGGTTTCCTTTTCGGATCCGGCGAGGCCGTTCACCATTTTCGACATTGCCGCAGTCACGCCGTCAAAGTCGCCGCCGAATGCTTTCGCCGAGTTCTTGATTCGAGAGAGCGCCTCGACGGTCCCGAGTCCCGAGTCGGCGAGGTCGTCGAGGCCGGCGCGCGCCTTCGCGACGTCATTGACCATTGAAGCGAAGCCGACGGCGCCGATTGTCGTTGCGAGCCCGACGACGGCCCCTTGTACCTTCGAAAAGTGTCCGGTAATGCCGCCGACAAAATCCCGCGCTTGCTTGTCGGCTTTGCCGAGTTCACCAGTAAAGCGCGCCATGTCGGCATACAACTCGACGCCGATCCGGCCAATCAATCCCGCTCCGCTTGCCATGGTGCCCCCTCGTCTTGTTTACCCGGCCATGGTCGGCGATTCGCCGTCGGTTTTCATGGCTGAGGCTTCACGCGCGGACTCTTCACGAATGCCGCGCCAGTCGACACCGACGTTCGCGAGCGGCTTAACCAGGCCGGCCTCGAGGGCTTGCAGACGAGCCCGGGCCTCTTCTTCGGTCATTTGGCCGCAGGCGAGCGCCGTCGTGATTTCTGCGACTTCCGCTTTCGCCTCCTCGATCATCGCGTTCGCAGTGAGCGCGCTCACCATGACGCGGCCGGCATTCACCAGGTGCGCCGCCGCTACGCCGACAAATGCCGCGGCGATGCCGGCGTCGGCTCGCGCGTGTTTCCGTTGCAACTTCGCCCGACGCCGCGCCGCAGTATGCTTGCCCACTATGCCGCCGCGCGCTCTGGTGCAGCGTTTCGGCTGACGATCAACTCGACGCGTTCAATATCGCGGCGTAGTTCTTTGATTACGTCCCGCATCGTTTCGTCATGAAAGCGCACCTCGGCGAGTCCGCCCCTCATGTCATAGCCGGCCACCTGCAGGGCGCCGATTACCGCCCGATCCTCTTCGTTCAAGTCGACGATTGCGGTCAGCAGGTTCAAGAGCCGCCTCAGGCGGTCCAGCATGAACGGCAACTCGGCGCGGCAATATCGCTCGCTGGCCTCGCCACGCGCGACAAACGCCTCATGTTGCGCGAGCGGCTTCGCTTGGCTGAGGATCCGAATCGTCTCAGTCATCCGGCTCAGGCGTTCGGCATTTCCCTCAGGAAAATCAAAGTCGCCGGCGAGCACCTTATCGGCGCGGACAAGGCGCTGCTCCGTGGTGTTGTTCCCGATAAATTCCGCGCCCGGCATTGCCTGCAGCCGGCTTTGTTCTGCCTGCGCTTCTTCTAGTTGCCGGCAAAGTTCAAGGAATCGGCCATGCTTCTCCATATATTGCGGGTCGTCCTCGATGTGCTGTGCCTCCCGCGCTTCGCGGCCGGCGTTTGCCGCCTTGTTTTCGCCATCGTTCGGAATGGGGCGCGAGAAGTGGGCGGGTATCGGTGTCAGTTCCAGGCGCGGCGGCGCAGTGTACGTTTGCCCAGGTTGCCAGGCACGCAAGAGGGAAAGCTTAATGACCGTCGTGTCGCCGTTGTCTTCATATTTCAGTGAGGCACAGCCGCAATATTCATGGGTGGGCGAATCCCAATACTGTGTGCACACCGCCACGCGCCCCGACGGCGTGACGACTTTCTGACCGCGCTCGAAGAGAAGCCCCTTCGCGTCGACGGATCCTGGGATGAGTTTTTTCCAATGTGCTGAAAAGCCGGCGGCTGGCATGGTCGATTACCTTTCGTGAGTTGAAATGAGTCCTTGCGAGCGCTTACGAGGCGCCCCGAGGCGTTGCGATGAATTGGGAGGCGTTGCGATTTGTTGCGAGTTCGATTGCAGTGCAAATGCGGGGTAATTTCGGGGTAGAAAACAGCCGGGCGACAGAGGGAGAAGCGCCTGAAAATTTCGCGTAAGTGCCCGTTTTTTCTGAAAATTTTTCGCGCGCTTGTCTACGCTCGGTGTCCAGACGACGACCGCCAAAGAAAAACACCCCCCCCTAGGGGTGCCCCTCTGGCCGGCGCGGAATCGCTCAGCCCTCATCGTTCACCCCACTGAATCCGCGCCGCGCGCTCCGCTTCGATTGTTCGATCGGCCAGTTGCCGCGGTAGGTATCGAAGCGTGTCAGCCCGCCGTCGAACGTGAACGGGATAGCGCCGGTCGCGCCGTTGCGGTACTTGGCGATGTTCCACTCGGCGACGCCTTGCCAATCCGGATCGCGCGGGAAGTAGTACGCGTGCCGGTATCCGAGCATTACGATATCGGCGTCCTGTTCGATCGCGCCCGAGTCGCGAAGGTCGGAGAGTTGCGGGCGCTTGTCGACGCGTTCCTCGCATTTGCGGGATAGCTGGGAGAGCGCGACGACGACGACGTTCAACTCTCGGGCCAGTGACTTGAGCCCGCGCGTTACGTCGCTCAGATCCTCGTTGCGGTTCTTGCCGGCCGCGCCGGTGCTTGGCATCAACTGCAGATAGTCGACGACCAGCAGGTCGAGACCGTCGCGTCGCTTGACCGCTCGCGCCTTCGCCCGTACTTCCTGAATCGGCGCCGGTGCTGAGTCGTCAATCCACACGGGCAGGCGGGATAGCGCCGCCTGCGTGTCGGCCATGGTTGCGCCACCTTGCGCCTTGCCGCTGAGGATATGAGCCAGCGGCACGCCAGAATGGCGCGCCAGGCTGCGGGCGATAACCTCGGCGCTATTCATCTCCATGCTGAGGAATAGCGCTTTGCGGCCCCGTTGCGCGGCTTGCTCTGACCATTGCGAGGCGAACGCCGACTTGCCCATGCCAGGGCGAGCCCCGACGATAACCAGGTTGCCCGGCTCGAAAACGACGCGGGCGTCGAGTTCCTCGAAGCCGGTCGGTATCCCGACAATCTCGCCACGCTCGCGGCGCTGCATCAGGGTATTAAATGCCGGCATCAGGTCGGCCAGTCGTTGCGGCGAGTTCGCAGTTCCCGATTGCTCCGTGAGCCCCATCATGCGGGCCTGTGCGCCTTCGATCAATTCACGAGCGCCGCGGCCGTCGGTCGAATAGGCGCTGTCTGCGATGGCTTCCGCCTCTTGCGCCAGGGTGCGCAGTTGCCAGCGCTCCCGCACGGTCTCAGCGTAAACGCGAATGTTTGCCGCGCCCGGCGTGCTGGCGACGACGTTCTGCAGATACTCCATGCCGCCACACTTGGCGAGGTGGCCGTTCTTGTGCAGGCGTTCCGCCACGAGAAGAACGTCGATCGCCTGCAGTTCGTCGTACACATCCCGGCAGGCTTCGAAAATGAGGCGATGATCGTCGCGAAAGAAATGTGCCGGCTGCAGGAATGCGACGCGATCCAGGGCGGCCGGATTCAGCAGCAGGCCGCCGATAACCGATTGCTCCGCTTGTACGGAATACGGCGGCGCGCGGAGTTCGGCAAGGTTCGTCACGCGGCGCCCTTCTCGGCCTGCAACTGCTTACCGACAGTGGTCAGGTAGTAATTGCCCTGCCCGTCAATCGCCCAAATCTTTCCCCAGTTGTCCTTGACCGCATTGCGAAAGGTCGCCGGCCAATCCTTGTAGCGCTTGTCTGATTCGGCCCCGTACTTTGAACGGAACCGAAACCAGGCCAGTGCAAGAAAGGCGTCGGGAAGTCGGACCTTTTCCGCGTATGCGAACACGGCGTCTGTTTCCGGTATCGGTTGCCGGCCTGCTTGCTTGCAATCCGCCATCCAATCCGAAAATGAAACCCTTTCGCTTCGCGCTCTCTTACGGTTCTTTGACGGTTCTATGACGGTTAGGGTCGCATCAGTGAGGCCCGTCTTCTGCGCCGTATGCGACCCCTCTCGTGCATCCATGAGGCCCGTCGCATCGGTGCGACCCGTCGCATCAGTGAGGCCCGTAGGGGTATCACTGGCGATACCCGTCTCAGATTCTTGAGGGGTAGCATCGGCGAGACCCCTCAGGCGCTCAATATTTATGCGGTACTTGCGAGACGAGCCCGGCGGGCCGCCATTGTGATTGCCGACGACCGCGATCATTCCGTCAGCAATTAGCTTGTGAACGACCCGCTGCGTTTGTGCGCGAGAAAGTCTTGCCCGTGTGGCAATTGATGCCATTGAGGGAAAGCACTCGCCGGCTTCGTTTGCCCACTCTGCAAGCGCAAGCATTATCAGTAGTTCCGACCCGAGGCCCGGGAAGCGGTCCCACACGAGCGAGCAAACACGATGCGCCATTTCAAGTCGCCTCCCGCAATACCAGGGAGTCGAAAATCGACCGTTTGAAAACGCGTGCGTGTGGCTTGCTACGCCGCCAAGATTTGAGCCAACCGAACGCCTGCCGAGGATCCGCGACGCCATGCGTGAGCTGTTCAATACCGCCATCAGGCCGCGGCACGCCGACAAAGTAGTTCGTAAATGATTGAGCGGGCGCGAGTGCTTCATACCGCGCTGGATGGGCTCGTGCGCGTTGTCTCGTCATGATCTGGTCGCTCGCTTTGCCAGTTCCCCGACGAACGCCCGAGCCGCGGCCGATGCCGCGCCGTATTGCGCCGCGAGTATCTCGAATTCGCTCCAGGCGCTCGCAGGCGTGCCGGCCGGCTCGCGAATTGATTCAACTGCGCGCTGTGCGGCAAGTGCGCCGATCGCCGCTTGAGTCGTCGCGTCGACGATGCTCACGGCATCCGGGGACACCCGTTGAATATCTACCGGCGCGGCGCTATCGTGGTCGGGCTTAGAGAAAGCGATTGTAGGGGTTGCGCAGCACACGCCCGGCCGGGCTTCGTCAACTTGGCCGGGCGTTTCCTTTTCTGGGGTAGGCATCAGTCATGCCCTTTCTTCCCAGGTGCGCGCGGGCGAAGGTCGCCGCAGGCTTCCATGCTGCGACGACGAATATCGACAGTCCTCTCGATCGACGCGCTGCCCTTCAGTGCCTCAATTCTTGCCTGCCGCAGCTTGTTCGCTCGCACATCGGCTGCAGCCACTCGGGCACGAATCCGCAGATCCTCGGCGACTGAGATTTGACCGCCTTTCTGCGAGGTCGCATTCGCCAGGCTGCGGCGGCGAAACTCGTTCAAGGTGCCTGCGATGCGCGATTGAAACGCCGCGCCGACGAGGGCGCCGATGTGCTCGGCGCTAAATGGGTTTCCGCCCATTACGCGAGGGGCGTTCATTGCCCTGCCCCTTGAATTTGCCGGGCGGCGGCCTGCCGCTGGATCCAGGCATCGACCTCCGAAGCCAAGAAACCAACGCGCCGCGGACCCAAGGCTAGCGGGGTTGGGAAAGTCGGGTCAAAGAGATTCGCCCGCTTGCCGCCGGGCGTGAGTTTGTAGTGAATGCTGGAACGCGACAGGCCGGTTCTGGCGATTACGTCGCGGTACTTCAACACTTGCGCTGCTTCGCTCATCATGAGCCCCCGTTGTAGTTTCAACAGGACTCATTTTTGTTTCCCTCAATCGCGTTGTAACCGTGGGAAATGCTTCCGAAACTAGATTTTTTTCTTTGGGCTGCGTTTCGGCCTTGGCTTGAAAATCTCGGTAAGCGCATCCGGTTTCAGGTCAATTTCTACAGACTTGAGCAGAATGCCTGCAAAACTCACGAGCCGTGAGTTTGCACTATCGTCGCGCCATGCTTTGTCGTCAGTACGCCCAAGCGAAGCCCAGGCGCAGCGGGCAAATTCGGCGAAGTATTGCCGCCAGTATTCAGGCGGCCGGCCGCTCTTTTCCGGCTGTCGAAGGGCTTTCAGGCGTTCAGTGGCCGCCTGCCGAATTGAGTCAGCCGCAGGCAAATCGACGCCGCTCCGATCAATCAACCAAATACCGTGCCTGAGTTCGCAGCGCGTCGTCTCGTCGCAATTCTCAAATGCCGCAATGGGGCCGGCATCATCGGTCATTCGCGCAATTGCGCTGAGCGACTCTTTCACGTCCTGCACTGTGACCCTTTCGGCCTGCATGGATTTGAACTCGCGAGTGAGTTCAAGGCCGTCGCAAATCATGGCGATTTGCTCGCCGCTCAATTCTTTGATTCCGGCCAGAGCCTCGATAGCGCGCCGGGTGTCGACTGGCAATTCGAATGCAACCACAAGGGCACCAACCGAACTAGGGTGCGGTCCTTTTCGAAATGAAATCTTGCCGGCCATATTGACGAGTCAAAACTCTAGCACCGGCGCGCCTCGCAGGCCGAAAACGGCCGGAAAGGCGCGCCAGCGTTGGACTTTCAGTGCGCCGATGCTTGCGGCAGTGCGCGCGCTTCGCGAAAGGCCTTCATTTCCGCGATAGGCACATTGAAACGCGCTGCCAGGTCGGCGAGTTGCTCGTCGGTCGCGTCTTGGCGAATGGCAATCTCGACGGGCTCGTCCATTCCCTGCGCAAAGTACGCCGGATGATTCATGCGAACGTGGCACTCGAGGTGCGTGCAGAGGCGATAATCTTGTGATGCCATGGTCTGACTCCTGTGGTTGGATTGTGGCTTGGCGGCCCGGGTGTTACCGCACCCGGGTCCGCCGCTTTGCCGATGACCCGCATCGGCGACGGTTCTACAATTTCAGCTTCGCAAGCGCATTTCGCGCGTGCGCCTGTGTCAAGTGCGAATAGTGCTTCTCGATGATGGCGACACTTGTCGCGCTCAGTTGCGCAACTGTCATCAGGTCGAGGCCATCCTTTACGAGGTCGGTGATTACGCTATGCCGCAGGGTGTAGGCCGTGACGTTTGGCGGCAGCTTTGCAGCGATTACCGCCTCTTTGATTGGGCCCTTCCAAGAATCTTTGTTCCAATGCCCGCCGTTCAGGGCAGTGAAAAGAGGCGCGCCCGGCAGCTTGTCCTTTGACTGCTTCGTGAAAAATGCGCTCGTCGCCGGCGGCAGAGATAGCGCGCGATCGGCGCCCGACTTGTCCTTGCCGACGCGCAACGTCGAGAGGCGCTTGTCAAAATTGGCGACAGTGAGCGCAGCGAGCGCGCCCGGGCGGAATGGCAAGAGCGACAGACCGCGGAGAAAGGCGCCGATTTCCTTTCCCGCGTTGCTCACGAGCGCGCGCCGGTCGGCGAGCGGCAGGTACACAGTGCGGCGACGATCGGCGCCTTTAATTGGCCTCAGTGCCAAGCGCCACGCATGGTCCGACGTCGCGAATCCGTCGTCATAGGCGAGATTCAGCGCCGCGCGCAGTGCTGTCATATCGCGATTGATGGAACTCGGCGACCGGCTGTGCTCGGTCGGATCTAGGCCGCGCTTGACCGGCTTGTCTATGAGAGTTTTCCGCCAGCTTTCGACCTCTCGCCTCGTGAGTTTCTGCAGTTCGATCGCCGAAAACTTCGGGTCGTCGTAAACGTGGCGGCGAAAGCGTGCGTCGGCGTCGTCGGCCGGCGGATTGCCGCGCTTCGGGTCGTCTCTCAGGCGCTTTACATAGCGCTCGCAGGCGGCCTTGATGGTGCTTACCGACGACTGGCCGCCCTTCGAAAGGTGCGCGAACCACTTTCTCGCCTCAGTGACGGCGACGTCGAAAGCGTGCATCGGATGGTGCTCGGGGAGGTCGAGGGCGCTGTATTTCTGCTTCCCTTCGTCATCGCGGAATCGGGCTATCCAGGTGCCGCCCTCAGGCGCTTTTCGATATCCGATGTACGCCCCGCGTTGCACCTTTGACCAGTACGGCTCACGCCTCGGGGCAAGCTTGTCGCGCTTGGCTTT